>CAYPMT010000232.1:0-1506 GCA_964411875.1 uncultured Kangiellaceae bacterium | reverse complement strand
AAAACCACATGGCCGTAGGGGTTGCCGCCGGTGTGTACCACTGCGACTTGGCCGTTGGAGTTGATCCCTAAAAATCGATGTGGGCTAGATACCGACTGCAACGCGTTAATGGCGACTGTAAGTCCGCCGTCCGTTCCATTTTTAAACCCCACAGCAGAAGACAGCCCACTGGCCATTTCGCGGTGAGTCTGGGATTCCGTGGTGCGCGCACCAATGGCAGACCAAGAAATTAAGTCTTGCAAGTACTGAGGTGAGATAGGGTCTAGCGCCTCAGTGGCAGTTGGCAAGCCAAGTTCAGCCACGTCAAGTAACAGTTTGCGCCCAATGTGAAGCCCTTCTTCAATTTTAAAAGAGTCGTTCATGTCTGGGTCGTTAATCAGCCCCTTCCAGCCTGTGGTGGTGCGAGGCTTTTCAAAATAGACGCGCATAACCACGAGTAAAGTGTCGCTGACTTCGTCTGAAAGTGCCTTTAGCTTGGTGGCATAATCCATGGCCGCTTTCGGGTCATGTATAGAGCAGGGGCCCACTACCACAATCAGGCGCGGATCATTACGGTCTAGTAATTGGCGTACAGCCTCGCGGCCAGCTTTTACAACTTTTGAGGCCGCTTCAGTTAATGGCAGCTCCTCTTTGAGTTCAGATGGTGGAATCAGAACGTCTTGCGATACAACATTTAAGTCGTCTACGTGAAAATCAGTGCTCATATTAAAATCACTTGCGGTTAATACGTTTGAGGCTGTTTGCGCTGTAAGCGCCGAAACCTCCCATTGTACTGAATAATTCCCGCAAAAGGTGGTGTCAGCGGCCATTTATTTGGGGTGTGATGCAAATGGGTGGTAATCAATGCGCGAGGCGGTAGTATGGGGCAATGTTTTTAAGTTTGGATAGATTGGGCAGCTGTGACTCCTGAGCGCTTGGATCGAATTCGAGGTGTGCTAAAACGCCGTCAACCGGACCTTACGGTGGTAGCGGATGAGGTGCATAAGGGCCGAAATATCGCCGCTATAATGAGAACTTGCGATGCGGTGGGGGTAGACACCTTACATGTAGTTCACCCAAAAGATGGTTACAGGCCATACAGTGGTACCGCTTTAGGAACCCAAAAATGGGTTAATGTAACGCTACATGATACGTTTGAATCGGTGCTTACAGCTTTAAAACCTAAAGGGTTTCAGTGCGTGGTCACTTCTGTTGCTGATGATGCAGTTCCGTATACTGAAGTAGATTTTACTCAACCAACGGCGCTTGTACTTGGTGCAGAGTGTTCCGGTGTTAGCGCGCAGGCACTGGATGCAGCTGATCACAAAGTAACTATTCCGATGGTTGGGATGGTGGAGTCTTTAAATGTTTCGGTGGCCTCAGCCATCATATTGCAAGAGGCCTATCGGCAGCGACAGTTAGCCCGAATGTACGATCATTGTCGCTTATCTACAGTGGATTATGATCAAAGGTTTTTTAAGTGGGCGCACCCAAGGGTCGCTGATTTTTGTGAGCGCAATGGCCTTT
>CAYPMT010000231.1:0-1546 GCA_964411875.1 uncultured Kangiellaceae bacterium | reverse complement strand
GCTTATTAAATATGAAAATTCACAGGATACTGATGAGGTCTGAAGAATAATAGTTATATGCAAACTAATACACTGATAATTGGAGCAAGTGGCACTATAGGGGCTGCTTTAGTGAAGGTGTATAAGGAGACAGCCGAAGGCGGTAGCAATGTAATAAGCCTTTCTAGAAAGGATACCAACTATGAAGAAGCCGACTTAGTTGCTTATGTAAAACAACTAAAACAGGATGGTTATGAATTTGACCAAATCATCTGTTGTATAGGCACATTACATGATGACATCGCTCAACCTGAAAAGAGTCTTCGTCAGGTAAATGCAGAAGTATTACAGCACTACTTTTACGTAAATAGCATTTTACCTTCGATTATTATTAAAGTGTTTTCACCACTGCTTAATAAATCAACATCAAGTCGAATGGCATGTTTGAGTGCAATGGTTGGTAGTACCGAAGATAATCAATTAGGCGGTTGGTATGGTTATAGAGCGAGCAAGGCTGCTCTCAATAGCTTGATTAAAACCGCATCTATAGAGCTAAAGCGGAGCCATAAAAATTCCACACTAGTCGCTATTCATCCAGGTACAACAGTGGGTAATTTATCCAAGCCATTTGCTAAAAATATCGATCCATCTAAATACTACACACCAGACCAAACCGCGAAACGTATTCAACAAGTGGTTGCCGACTTAAAACCAGAGCAAACGGGTAGTTTTCTGAATTGGAATGGAAATGTGATTCCATGGTGAAAATATTTGAGAAAGCCTCTAGGAGAAATTATGCATATGAATAACTTACTCTTTAAAACTCTCTTAATAATAAGTCTATGGCTTAGCCAAGTAATAACGGTAGCTTACGCTGGAGCAACACAGGCAGAGCTATGGCAGGCATTAAAGCAAGTAAATCACTTTGCGTTAATTCGCCATGCCATTGCCCCCGGCGGCGGCGATCCAAGTCATTTCACTTTATGGCAGCGTGATACACAACGGAACCTTTCTGATGAAGGGAGGGCGCAAGCAAAACGTATTGGAGAAATGTTCCGTGCAAATGGAATTAATAAAGCTCAAGTTGTTTCAAGCCAGTGGTATCGTTGTTCAGATACTGCAGAATTGATGGATTTAGGTTCGGTTACTACTTTTCCTTTTTTAAACTCTTTTTATGAAAGGTATGAGCAAGAAGCCGAAAAAACAAAGGGCTTACGTGATTGGTTAGAGCTTCAAGATATTGAAGAGCCATTAGTTGTGGTAACTCACTATGTCAACATAGGATCCTTAGTAGGTTTTTACCCAGATTCAGGAGAAATAGTGGTTGTTGAAAGGCAATCTAATAATCAGTTTAAAATACTCGGTAGTATTAAAACGAAAGGCTCTTGATAGCTCAATTAAATCGATACTAGTCTAGGGCATCAATCTGCTCTAATAGCTTATTGGCTTCAGCTGTTAGTTCCGAATAAGTTCGAATATCACCGTTGCGTTGAGCGAAATTCGCTTTCTCTAAAATAACGAGATATTCATCATTAAGTTTTTTCTTAGGGTCTTTTTTAAATAGCTT
>CAYPMT010000230.1:0-1575 GCA_964411875.1 uncultured Kangiellaceae bacterium | reverse complement strand
ATTTTTTTTGTAGCTCGTTTCTCAGCGCTTAATTTTGTTAATTCATTGTTTTTGAATAATATTGAACCATCTGAAGTCGATTCTAGCCCCATGATGCATTTTAATAAGGTGGTTTTGCCGACTCCGTTACGGCCCATTAAACAGGTTACGCTACCTTTAGGTACATCCAGAGAAAGATCCCATAGTGTGTGGCTTTCACGATAATACTGATTGATGGTAGAAACCTTTAACATGTTACTCGCCCAAATAAACTTCGATGACTTTCGGATCGTTTTGTATTTTATCCATTGAACCCTCTGCTAATACTGAGCCTTGATGTAATACGGTAACTCGTTTTGCAATGGAGCGAATGAATTCCATATCATGTTCAACGACTACTACTGAATGTTTCTCTGCTAATGAAGTTAATAATTCTGCTGTACGCTCTGATTCTTGATGCGTCATACCTGCAACTGGTTCATCGACAAGCAATACTTGAGGGTTTTGAGTGATCAACATGCCAATTTCTAACCACTGTTTTTGACCATGTGATAATTCTCCTGCATTTCGATGTTGCTCTGCTTGTAAACCGATAATCTCAAGTGACTCGTTAATGCGATCTTGCTGTTCGCCAGATAATTTATAAAATAGGTTGCCAAGGATGTGTCTATTTCCTTCTAAAGCGAGCTCTAGATTTTGGAAGACTGTATGATTCTCGAATACGGTCGGTTTTTGAAATTTTCTACCGATACCGAGGTTAGCAATTTCGGCTTCATCTTTAGTGGTCAAATCAATATGATCGCCAAAGAAAACTTCACCTTCATCAGGTTTTGTTTTGCCTGTGATGATATCCATCATCGTAGTTTTTCCTGCACCATTCGCGCCGATAATACAGCGCAATTCATTTTTATCAATGTAAAGACTAAGTGCATTTATTGCTTTGAAACCATCAAAACTGACTGAGACATTATTGAGATAAAGTATAGATTCAGGTTTCATTATGATTGCCTGGAGTTTGCTTGTGAATGCTTAATGGATTTGGTCTTTGAATATTGAGTTATTAATTGCTGGTAGACTCCAACTAACCCCTTGGGCATGAACACAGTCACGAATACAAAAATCCCACCTAAAATAAATAACCAGGCCTCTGGTGCCCATGCGGTGAAGAATGTTTTTAAGTAGTTGACAACAAAGGCACCTAGAACTGCGCCATATAGTGTTCCGCGACCACCAATTGCCACCCATATTACTAATTCTATAGAGCGGATTGGGGCGAATTCACTTGGATTAATGATGCCGACTTGTGGAACATAAAGCGCACCAGCTATTCCTGCTAGTATGGCTGAAACAACAAAGATGAATAATTTTACATGTTCATCACGGTATCCCATGAATCGTACGCGACTTTCAGAATCACGTATGGCCATCACAAGACTGCCTAAGCGGGATTGTGCAATATATTTGCATAATGCATAGCCAAAAAGTAATGCAATTGCAGATGCTATAAATAACCCACACCGGGTTGAATTGTCTTGTAAATTGAAACCTAATAAGTCTTTAAAATCAGTCAGGCCGTTATTGCCACCAAAGCCAAAG
>CAYPMT010000229.1:0-1583 GCA_964411875.1 uncultured Kangiellaceae bacterium | reverse complement strand
GAAGGTTACGAACTTGCTCAATCTCTTAAGCGGTGAGATGTGATCAAGAGACAGTATTTGACAAGGGGTAACGGAGAAGAACTTTTTTATGGCAGCTTTTTAACTGCCATTTATTTGACCAAAATAAAATTTAATGTGGTTTTTTTGTCACTTAAAAACACTGTTCACACAATAAAAAATAATTAATTGAGTTAACTATAATTCCTGGAAAATCACCAGTTCTTGACTAAACTTAAATTAACTTAAGACATAAGTTTTAAGAAAAACTTTTGATTAATGATGTGAGGAAAAAGTTGTGAGAGTTAATTTATTAAAAAGGAGAGGTTTCACTCTTATCGAGTTGATTGTTGTTATCGTCATCCTTGGCATAATGGCTGCTGTAGCTGTACCTAAGTTTGTTGACTTACAATCAGATGCACGAGTTTCTGTTATGGAAGGCCTTGAAGGTGCTATTAGAGGTTCATCTACACTGGTTTATTCTAAGTCTTTAATTGATGGCACAGAAAGCGTTGCATCGAGCAGTGTCGATCTTGATGCTAGTACTAGTGTGGACACTGTTTTTGGCTATCCTGCTGGCACAACAGCTGGTATTGAAACGGCTCTTGAGCTGCAAGGTGATATAACCGTTGCTTTTGCTGCAGGTGTTGCAACTTTTACTTATACAGGACAAGCTGCTTGCATAATTACTTACACTCAATCAGCATCAGCTGGCGCAGCTCCTGCGATTGATGCAAGTGCTATCAATGCGACCAACTGCTAAAACAGTCAATAGCCAAAATACAAAATTATGAAAACCCTAAAGCCGCCTACCAAACAGGCGGCTTTTACCCTGCTTGAACTTATTCTTGTTATGGTTGTTTTGGTTATCTTAGCAACCACTATTCAAAGCCGTTTTATAAGCCCCCGTGATTTTCAACAAGATGCTGTTGTTGAACAAATTATCGCTGCTGCACGTTTAACTCAACAATTAAGTATGAATGATTCTTCGCGTAGTTTTGTGCTTGTTATACAAAATAATCAAATTGATTTGCAGGCCGATGGTAGTTCGCTTAATGCTGGCGGGTTTAGTTTCCCAGTTAACTTTGGCAGTCAGGTTACACTTTCTCCACTCGGTAATATTAGCTTTAATGCACTTGGTGAAACAACAGCAATTAATTTAATTGTGCAGCTTGGTACTAACTCAACTATTTGTTTTGAATCCAGCGGTTATATTCATCCATGTTAAATCTTAATTATTATTCAAAACCTTACTATTCAAACAATCATGGCTATTCACTGATTGAGTTGGTGATTACGATTGTATTGACTAGTATTGCTATGGTGGTTTTTTTTAACATTTTTGTTAACAACCAAAAGAATTCTGTCTCGCCTATATTTCAAATTAAAGCCGCAGAGTTGGGGCAAGCTTATTTAGAAGAGATCATGTTAAAACGTTACGACGAAAACTCGCCAGTTGGTAATAGGCTTCGATGTAATGCACCCACTGCCACAAGCTGCAGTGTAGCATTAGGTACCGAAGGTGAAGCTCGAACAAGTTTTGATGATGTCGATGACTACAATGGTTTAAATGAAACGCCGCCTCA
>CAYPMT010000228.1:0-1643 GCA_964411875.1 uncultured Kangiellaceae bacterium | reverse complement strand
ATGAACCTTCGGAATCTGACACTATTGCAATATTGCGTGGTTTAAAAGAACGCTATGAAGTTCATCATGGTGTGGATATTACAGACCCTGCCATTGTAGCTGCGGCGACTTTGTCACAGCGTTATATTTCTGATCGCAAACTACCCGATAAAGCAATTGATCTCATTGACGAAGCAGCGAGTTTAATCCGTATGGAAATTGACTCAAAGCCTGAAGAAATGGATCGTCTAGAAAGAAAGCTTATTCAACAAAAAATTCAACGCGAAGCACTGAAAAAAGAAAGTGATGAAAGCTCATTAAAACGTCTTGCAGAGCTTGAAGAAAAAATAACTGATATGGAGTTCGAGTTTGCTGAGCTCAATGAAATATGGACTGCAGAAAAAGCGGCATTGCATGGCACGCAGTCGATTAAAACTGATTTAGAACGAGCGCGTTTAGATTTAGAAGCAGCTAGACGTGCTGGTGATTTAGCGCGTATGTCGGAATTACAATATGGTCGGATCCCTGAGTTAGAGCAACAGCTTGATATGGCAAGCCAAGTTGAAATGCAAGATATGACTTTGCTTAGAAACAAAGTCAGTGATAATGAAATCGCCTATATCGTTTCAAAATGGACAGGCATTCCAGTGAATAAAATGTTGGAAGGTGAGCGAGAAAAACTACTTAAAATTGAAGAGCATTTACATACTCGTGTTATCGGTCAAGAAGAAGCCGTATCAGCAGTATCTAATGCTGTAAGGCGTGCACGAGCGGGTTTGTCAGATCCTAATCGTCCCAATGGTTCTTTTCTTTTTCTTGGGCCAACGGGTGTCGGAAAAACTGAGTTGAGTAAAGCCTTAGCTAATTTTTTATTTGATTCTGATGATGCCATGGTACGCATTGATATGTCAGAGTTTATGGAAAAACACTCGGTTGCCCGATTGATTGGCGCACCACCTGGTTATGTCGGTTATGATGAAGGTGGTTATTTAACAGAACTAGTGAGGCGCAAACCTTACTCAGTTATTTTGCTCGATGAAGTCGAAAAAGCACACCCCGACGTTTTTAATATTCTATTGCAAGTCTTAGAAGACGGTCGTTTAACCGATGGACAAGGTCGTACGGTTGATTTTCGTAATACGGTTATTATTATGACCTCGAATTTAGGCTCAGATCTAATTATGGACTCTGCGGGCGAAGCAAAATATGACGAGCTTAAACAGAAAATTAATAGTGTTATTAGTGAGCACTTTAGGCCAGAGTTTTTAAATCGAATTGATGAGACTGTTATTTTTCATTCCCTTGAGAAAGAGCATGTTAAACAAATTGCTAAAATTCAGTTGAATATTTTAGTTAAGCGTTTAAAAGACAATGGCATTAGTTTAGAGTATTCAGAGGAAGCGTTATCAAACCTTGCTGAGAAAGGCTTTGATCCTGTTTATGGGGCAAGGCCTTTGAAACGGGCTATTCAACAATGGGTGGAGAATCCGCTAGCAGAGAAAATTCTAGCGGGAGAGGTTGCTCATGATAAGCCAATTTTGCTTGATGTTTATCAAGATAAATTGGTTTTTAAATAAATTTGTAGTGGAACAGCTTTTTCGCACACAAACGAAGCGTTGCGAAATAGATTCTATAAAAAGCATTATCCAACCAGTCTATTGGTC
>CAYPMT010000227.1:0-1658 GCA_964411875.1 uncultured Kangiellaceae bacterium | reverse complement strand
ATTAGTCGACTACTCCAATTAGGTAGACCGTGCCTCATATCGGTCCAAAATATCGAGAGTTCGCTTTTGTTCTCATCTAAAAAAACATTGCTGATTTCATCTTTAATTGATTCATGTTTTAAAGCCTTGAAGACTACTTTAGGAATATTGGTTGTTAACAGCTCATGTGTCGTCTCTAGGGCATCAAGTGTTATTGAGGCAACCTTTTTGGAGCGAGCTTTCGCTGCTAACTCTAACCATTGTTTTTCACTTAAACTTTCACAAATAAGGTGAATGTCGTATAGCCAAATAAGGCGTTCAGTTTCCGCATGGTGACCTTTTCGGTGTATTGCTGCAAGTAATATTGAGTCGATACGACTAGGTATTTTAGCAGGCTTGCCATTAATCGAAATTTGACTGCAGTTATTTAGCAGTTCTTCTAAATCATAGCAATTAGAAAGTATTTGCCGGTTGTTTATGCGCCAATGAACATCAAGAGTATGTGTGAAGTCAGGAGTAACCTTTTTCGTAAATGAGGTTTGGTAGGAAATGTACTTCCCTGAAACAGCTACCGCTTCTTTATACCCTAGCTTTTTAAATAGTGAGCGAATTTCTTTGAGTTGATTGCGGTCAATTAAAACATCAGTATCACCGCGCGGCCTCTGCCAAGGGTTTTTGTAAGCTCTATAAGCAAGGGCAGTACCTTTGAAAATTAATAAGGGTATTTTTTGTTTATTAAAAGCGCTTATCAGTAAACCTAGCTCGTGAGCACGCGCCATTTCTGTGGCGATACTTGTTTTCGCCCTTACTGACAGAGCGTCGTCTAAGGGTGATTTTTTTTTGAAGTTTTTATAGGCTAGTTCAGCTATGCCATGTAGGTGAAGTGCTTGAAAAACTTGTTTGTTTGAAAAACCTGTAATCGGTTGATTCTTTGGATTAATTAAAGCACCTGCTAAGGACTTTATTGGGATGCTCATGCCGTTTCTTTTACGCTGAGTATGTCGTTATCAATTAACTGGCTAAGAAGTTCTTGTAAATCTATGGTTGCCGTTTCCTTGTCGACATTAAACTTTTGGCATACGGCATTACATATATTCGTAAAAGAAGGGTCACCTTTTAGTGATTGCAGCGCAAAATTACCTACTTGATTTAATCCAAAATATTGACCGCTAAGACTGTTAAGTAGTACTGACTCACCATCTAGTTCGGTGATGACAATATGCTTAGCGACTTCAAATTGGGTATCATTATTAAATTCAGTATCCATGATGAAATTATAAACGATTCTGCGTTAGATGGTAGATAAACGATAACACTGATTCTGGGTTTGTATAACGTTTTTTATGAGTAGAAATTATGGAATTAATACAGAGACTGATTAAGTAGTCGTTATGTGATTATATAGCCACTTAAATACTTGGATTTTCATCAATGTTTCGGTAGAATCCGCGCTCCGCTTATTGCGGTTGGTTAGTTATTGGTTTTTTGCTGGTAGCTATTCTCCTTGCTTCACTCTTGAACGTCTTTAAATCGAGAGGAAGCTATTATCCGAAAGGAACATCCGAAAGGAGTATTAATGAGACATTATGAAATAGTATTTCTGGTACATCCAGATCAAACAGAGCAAGTGGGCGCGATGTTAGAGCGTTACACTAAAGTTGTTGAAGAAGGTGAAGGTA
>CAYPMT010000226.1:0-1747 GCA_964411875.1 uncultured Kangiellaceae bacterium | reverse complement strand
GAGATCATGTTGATTCCACAAGAAAAAGTAAATCAAGTGAAAGCGTTACTAGAAATGGGTACAAATCCACCAACAGGTGGTGGACATCGTAAGGGTGTTGTTAGAAATCGCTCTCAATTTAAAACTCCATCTGGGCATTATGCAAAACGTTATGCTGACAATGGACAATTTGTTAATGTAAAGGCTGATAAAAATGAGTCTGATGAAGTAGATGAAAACTTGGATGATAATATTTGGAGTGATGTTTTAAGTGATGAGTCATGAACAAAAATAATGAAGTCAATTTTTTAGAGCTAAGCTTATATGGGCGCACTATTGCCTACTTAGCAGGGTATCGCAATGGGCGAAATGAATTGAGTTTTATTGATGATTTTAAACAAGACATTGATCGTCCAACTTATAGTTTGATTACACACCCTAGCTTTCCTAAGTCAGAGGAGTTTCTTTCAACACCTAGAGTTAATAATCATCGACTACATCCATCACTGTCAAACCTGCTGCCAGAGGGAGCATTGCGAGATTTTTTAGCTCAAAGTTTAAAAACTCATACTGAAAATGAATTTAAAATTTTCTCGTATTTAGGTGATGACTTGCCTGGTGCTTTAATAGCTAAAGCCTTGAAACCTGATCAAGTCCCAACAAGTATTTTGGCTGAGTATAACTCGTCAAATGTGATAGATTTCGACGACGATTTTTATGATGAAAAACAGCGTGAGAACAAATTTTCATTAGCAGGAGTGCAGATGAAGTTTTCTATGAAAGCAAAGGATGGTCGATATAATTTGTCAAAAGAGGGCGCTTTGGGTGACTGGATTGTTAAGACGCCATCAACGCAGCATAAAGATGTGCCGTTTAATGAATATACAGCAATGACTCTTGCTTCAATTGTTGGTGTTGATGTGCCAGAAATCAAGTTGATTGAACTTAATAAGTTAGATAACTTGCCTCCGATTAATTTGCCGGACGAAAAATATGCTTTTGCAATAAACCGTTTCGATAGAAAAGGTGAAAGCCGAATTCACATGGAAGATTTTGCGCAAGTTTTTGTTAAATATCCACATCAAAAATATGATTCACAAAACTACGAAAATATAGGGAAAGTACTCTATAAATTTTCTGGTGACGGTATAACTGATACACAAAAATTTGCTCGCCAATTGCTGGTAAATATATTGCTTGCGAATGGTGACGCTCATTTGAAAAACTGGAGTTTATTGTATGAAGATAAAGTAACTCCAAGGCTTTCACCTGCTTACGATATTGTCACTACCCAAGTTTACATGGGTGATGAGAAAAAGTTTGCATTGAACCTCAACAAACAAAAGAATTGGTATAAAGCCCGTTTTGATCACTTTGAGGCTTGGGCTTCAAAAGTGGGCATACCGTGGCGCGCAGTTAAGCCGCATCTTGATGATACACTTGATAAAGCCAGGACACTTTGGCCTAAAGCAATTCAAGACTTACCAATGAATGAAGGGCATAAAGAACAACTAATAAAGCATTGGGAAAACTTACAGCCTGACTTCAAAATAAGCTAAATATTCAGTAACCGATGTTTGATATTAGGCTTCGAGACCAGATGTGACTATTACCGAATCTTGGTGAATTTTGCTGCTGAATAGACACAAAAAAACCACCCGAAGGTGGTTTCTTGCTAGCTTTAGCAGATTAATAATCATTTAAAACTAAGAGTTGGTGGAGACGGCGGGGATCGAACCCGCGTCCACGAGCCCTCCGCTCAACGGAT
>CAYPMT010000225.1:0-1783 GCA_964411875.1 uncultured Kangiellaceae bacterium | reverse complement strand
ATGCGCCAAAGATTCAATTGAAACTTCTTTAATGGTTGGCGCCTGCTGTGAAGAGTTTTTAGCTTTATTGCGAGATTTTTTCTGAGAGCTTTTACGTCGAGACATCGATTTTCTAATTATGTAAAACTAATAATAGCTATTGTACATTGCGCAGCCTGTACTCACTAAGACTTAAAAATTCCTTGTTTCAAATTATAGTAATCACTGCTTTGCTTATCTTGCTCAGCACAGACACCTAACAAGTCATCAATGAAATGATTAAGTGCTCTTGCTTCAATCTGCTTCACTTTAGTTTTTTGTGAATCATCTAGCATGTGATACATAGACGCCGCGCCAAAGTCACCAAAAATAATGTCTCCCTGTTCATTAAACAGAGTATTGTGAGCATACAAATCACCATGACAAACCAGCTGATCATGTAAGTGCTCAAAAACCTCTGTCATTTGATCAACGATATAAGAAATTAAATTAATCGATAAGGTAAATCCTTCTGGGAATGTGTCACGAGTACAGCTCTCTAATGATGGCGGCAAACCCAAGTTTTTATAGTCTTCTGGTATCAACTCCATCACCAGCGCCAAATTATTCAATTCCTTAACCTGAGCAAGTGAGTTCACTAGTCGAGGATGACTACCTGCTTTTAAGCGAGCTTGTAACTCATCTTGAGGGTAACCATCACTTGTAACCTGTCCCTTAAACACCTTAACCGCAATATCGTTAGGTAAATTCAATACATTGTTAAGCCATTCTGCTTTTGAAATAACACCTGACGCACCTTTACCTAATTCTTTTTTAAGACGGTAATCTTTAGAAGAAATAACGGGCACTGACTCGAACTGTTCCTGACTACCAACATTGCAAAATGGATTTCCTGCAAAAGCAATCCATGCGAGTTTCGGTAAGTCTAGTAACTGATCTGGAAATTTCGAAAGCTTGTTGGCGGAAATACGTAAAAGCTGCAAATTATTCAACTTTGACATTGTTAGCGGTAATTCGGTCAACAGATTACCCGCTAAAGATAATTTTTTAAGCCTTAGGCAATCACCTAAAGAGTCAGGTAAAGAAACAATTTTATTCTCAGTTAAAATTAACCAACGCAGCTGTGAGGGTAAAGACCTAGACGGCACTGTCCGCATATTATTAGCTTTGAACCCTATCATTTCCAAACTAGGGCATTTGCCTAGCACTTCAGGCAAGGACACAAAGTTATTTTTATTAGCAAAGAGTATTTTAAGCCTTGTTAATTGAGCAAACTCTTCAGGCAATGAAGATAATTGGTTATTAGATAAATCGAGCAACTCTAATGAATCAGCTAAGCTCAGTATCTCCATTGGAAATTCAAAGAGATCCTCAGATAAGGTCAGACTTTTGACACCTCTAAGTTCGCCAGATTTAAGTTGCTTAAGCGTTTGCACAATAATCACACATATTTCTAATAACTGTTAAGAGAGTGAGCTTCCAAGACTTAATAATTTTCACCAACAAACCGAGTGTAGGCTTATCCACATTGGGAGACCGATTCTCTAATTTTTAAAATTGAATATTAAATACCTACTAAAAAATAAAGCCTCAATAAATGAGGCTCTATCTGTATTCTTAATTTAATTCGATGAAACTCCTTAGAACGGAATATCATCATCAAAATCACTGCTAGGTGCAGGCGCTGCAGAATGCTGTTGCGGCTGTTGATTCTGTGGTTGAGCTGGCTGCTGCATTGGTGCAGGCTGACCTTGTTGTTGAAAACCGCCACCTTGTTGTTGACCGCCCTGCTGCTGAAAGCCAC
>CAYPMT010000224.1:0-1799 GCA_964411875.1 uncultured Kangiellaceae bacterium | reverse complement strand
GACAAGCCTGAAAAACCACCTGTAAGCGTTTGCCCTGAATAAAAAATTGTCCAGCCTGCAATAACACTATAAAAGGATAAAATTAAAATGCCGGTAATTAAGCCCATCCATCCAATAAGCTTCCAAGCGCTATGCGCATTTTCATCACGCACAAACTTATTAATAGTACCAATTGGGCTGAGGCGACTAGCACGACCAATTAAAATTTCAGACATCATAATAGGCAAACTAATGGTTGCCATACAAATAAGATAAACCAGTATAAAAGCACCACCACCATTACTACCCATAATATAAGGAAACTTCCACACATTACCCAAGCCAACAGCTGAACCAGAAGCAGCTAAAACAAAAGCCCAACGGCTGCTCCATCGAACCTTTTTAATAATATCTTGCATAATTTCCTCTATTCTTAAACATCATGGTGATATATCGCTAGATTAACATAAATTACTTTTAATAAAAAAAACACATAAAGTTATCGAGCTAATCTTTTATAATCACAATATACATAAACTTTAATTCTAGGGTAATGAATCATGAATCATTGGGTAGATGCTTTGGCAGTTTTTTGGTTTTTATTTTGCTGGGTTGGTTATAGCCAATACGCAAAGCGAAAAAGCTCTTCTGTGCATTGCTTGGCCAACATCATGTTCAACTATAGAAAAGAATGGGCATTACAAATTTTAACGCGAGATGTAAGAACAGCCGATATGATTGGTATTGCCTCGCTAGAAAAGACGACCTCGTTTTTTGCCTCTAGCTCTTTGGTTATTATTGCCGCCCTGTTTACAGCTTTAGGTGCAGCCGATGAAGCTGTTACTTTTTTAACATCTCTGCCTATTCACCACGAAGTAAGTTTAGTGAAGCTAGAGCTGATTCTATGCGGATTGGTACTTATTTTTATTTATGCTTTCTTTAAAACCAGCTGGAGCCTACGCCAGTATAACTTCGCTATTGCGATGATTAATGCATTACCGTCGTCAAAAGTAGAACTTGAAGAAGAAGAAAAGGTGCGTATTACTACACCGGTTGCCAAAATGCTATCTGCAGCGGGTTATCACTTTAATTGTGCACTACGTTCATATTACTTTTCTTTAGCGATATTCTCTTGGTTTATTAGCCCTTGGTTATTTATTATCTTCTCTACCATTGTTGCGCTAGAGTTACATCGTCGTGAGTTTAGGTCACGAGTTTTAGACCATATGATGATTGAAGGTCGCGAATACGATATTGAAAAAGACCAAGGTATTGATAAAAAGAAAATAGCTAAACCTGAAACTGGCTCTAAAACTAAGCCTAAAAAGAAAAAGTAAACTTAAGTAATTTCCCAGTCGATAGCTGTTTGATTGTTTTCTAATAGGTAGTTGTTAGCTATAGAAAAATGCTGACAACCATAAAAACCACGATATACCGATAAAGGTGATGGGTGCGGTGCTTTTAATACTAGATGTTTATCAGTGTTAATGGACGCGCCTTTTTTTTGCGCGTAAGCACCCCAAAGCATAAACACTACATTTTCACTTTGCTCATTAATCACACTAATGATTTTATCGGTGAATTTCTCCCAGCCCTGTTTTTGATGACTGGCTGCCAAGCTATGTTCAACCGTAAGCACACTGTTTAATAACAACACGCCCTGCTCGGCCCATTGCCTTAAGTTACCGTGACTAGGAATAGGTAACTCTAAATCACTATTTATTTCTTTGTAAATATTCACAAGCGATGGAGGAATTTTTACATCTTTAGGTACAGAGAAGCTTAAGCCGTGTGCTTGGTTTTCTCCATGGTAAGGGTCT
>CAYPMT010000223.1:0-1862 GCA_964411875.1 uncultured Kangiellaceae bacterium | reverse complement strand
CGTAATGCACGATTAGCTGTCATACGAGATGTATTGAACTGTTTGACCAGTTCAGATTCCGAGGGAACTCGGTCAGCAATTTGCCAGTTACCCGAGCTAACATGGTTTTTTATATGCTCTTTAATTTGCTGGTATAAAGGTTGAGTAGAAGCATTCATAAGATGATTAATTCTAAATCCTAAGCTTTAACATGATAATAATTGTTTGCTAGTTTCAAAGTAGGCTGATGCAATTTCACCTTCCTTTTCATGGTGATAATTTTGTACTTGCCATTTGCCAGCAACCATAACATCTTTGAAGCAATTTGACCGTCCAGAGAAAACTAAACTGTTAAGCAAGTCATCTTGGTGGCGAGCTGCAAGTTGAGGTTTTGACTCATCAACAACTAATAAATCAGCTTGATAGCCGGATTCAATTTTGCCTAGCTTCTTTCCCATAGATAATGAACTATTTTCGCAAGCAGACTGCCATAAATTAGTTCCACAATGAGGTTGGTTTTCTGTTGCAACGATGTTTCTATTTTGTGCTTTTAAGCGTTGCCCATATTCAAGCCATCGCAGTTCTTCTATTGGATCAACTGAAATATGACTATCCGAACCAATTGTTAAATTGCCACCAGCATTTAAATACTCTTTTAATGGAAAAAGGCCATCACCTAAATTGGCTTCAGTGGTTGGACAAATTACAACGGTCGATTTTGATAAAGCCAGTTGTTGAGTTTCTTCTGCAGTTAAGTGAGTTGCATGAACTAAATTCCACTGCTCATTTAAATCATAATGATTAAGTAACCATTCAACAGGTCTTTGTCCTGACCAATTAATGCAATCCTTCACTTCTTGTTGTTGTTCAGCAATGTGAATATGAATAGGTGCACTACTATCAAGTTGACTCAAATAATTAGTGACTTCGGTAATGGCTTGTTCAGATACCGCTCTTAAACTATGCAGAGCAACCCCAAGTTTAAATTGAGTAGTTTGTTTGGCCTTGAGTGTTTCGAGTAAATTAATAAATTTTTCAACATCATGAATAAAACGTCTCTGAGTATCCTGGGGCGCTTGATTTCCAAAACCAGAAGACATGTACAAAACAGGCAAATGAGTTAAAGCAATTCCTGTTTGTTGTGCTGCAGAAATAATTGCATCAGACATTTCAGCAGGGTTGGAATAACTTTCCCCATTAATGTCATGATGTAAATAATGGAACTCAGCGACAGAAGTATAGCCTGCCTTTAACATTTCGATATACAGTTGGCTAGCGATGACAGACAATTGTTCAGGACTAATTTTTAACGCAAAGTCATACATGATATTACGCCAAGTCCAAAAACTATCCTTAGGGTTTGTACTATATTCAGCTAACCCTGCCATGGCTCTTTGAAAGGCATGACTATGACAATTAGCGATACCAGGAATAACTGAGCCTGATAGTTCAACAGCATCGTCTTTTTCTTGATCGCAAACAACCGATGAAAAATGGCCTTCGGAATCAATTGAAATTAAAACATTTTCAGCCCAACCACTTGGTAGCAAAGCTGTTTTTGCAAAGTATTTCATTAGTTTACTTACGTTTTAAATTGTCTAGCTATATATAGATAATAATCAGCCCATCTATACCTGTATATACAAGATTAAAGCTTTGCTAAATAGAATTCAAGTAAAACTAAAACTCTATATTGAATAACTCAGGCTATAATTGATGAGCGTAATTGGTTGATTACTAACCGGCTAACCTAAGCTAAACTTTAAAACTCTTTTTTTTTCATAAACTTAAAAGCTATTTCGTATTAGA
Source organism: uncultured Kangiellaceae bacterium (assembly GCA_964411875.1). Classification (GTDB taxonomy): domain Bacteria; phylum Pseudomonadota; class Gammaproteobacteria; order Enterobacterales; family Kangiellaceae; genus Aliikangiella. The sequence continues at coordinate 74 of CAYPMT010000223.1, read as the reverse complement.
TATGAAGCTTTGTTTATAAAAATAAATATAAATTGTTTTAAATGGTTGACAGTGTTCGAGAAGCCAGTATAATT
>CAYPMT010000222.1:0-1897 GCA_964411875.1 uncultured Kangiellaceae bacterium | reverse complement strand
CAACTTAATCGACTTTTTCTCATTAAACCATCCTAAGATAAACTCGTTATCTAGGGCAGCCCCAAATAATAATACTTTTTACAATACAAAAAAAGCTATCTAAACGATAGCCTTTTTTATTTAACTGTCCCGTCCTAGAATAAGTTGACACAAATGATGCTTGCTTATTTATGAAGAACACATTAGCTACACTGGAAAAGCGTACCCCGCGCGATAACTATTTAGGCTTCAAATTAGCTGTAGTTGATCAAATAGAAAAAGGCGAATTAACCTACAAACAAGCTCAAGCACTTTACAGTATCCTAGGGAGAAGTACAGTGCTGGTTTGGATGAGAAAGCATGGTAAATTAGATTGGACTAATCCATACGAGCTTTAATTCATCATTCAGACAGAGGTTCGCAGTACTGCACTGATGAATATCAAAAGGAATTAAACACACAAGGCATATTACCATCAACAACAAACGGCTACGATTGTTACCAAAATGCACTAGCAGAGCGTGTAAACGGAATACTTAAACAAGAATTTCTCTTGTATAAATGCAAAACATTTAATGGGTTAAAACAGCTCATTGATGGATCAGTTATGACCTATAATCAATGTCGGCCGCATTTGAGTTTACGTATGAAAACCCCAAACTAAGTGCATAAAAAAAACCAGCTGTGAATCACAACTGGCATTTTAATTAACTGCCAACGTATTTTAGGACGAGACATCAATTTAAATTTTATTCAATTGTAGCTGTCATTACTGATCCGCCACGAGATACCCCTTTAATATTACTTGCTGGACAATCATTTAATGTCCAGTTTAACTCATAGTCTGAACGATTAGGACCAAAAGGACCGATAAATGCAATGGCTCTACCATTTACTGTATATGTACCAGTAGGTCCACCTTTCGTATAATATTGAACAAATCCATTACCATCAAAAAAAGCAGAAAAGTGACCTCTAGAATTAGCTCCCTCACTATCTATTCTAAATCTAAATCTCCCTTTGATGCACTCCGCATCTTTTGAAACACCACTTGATACGTTTACTGGTGACACTGAAACAACTTCAGAGTTATCAGAGCTAGATTCTGAGCCACCACAAGCTGAAATCAATGTTACCGCAGTAACTCCTAAAATTATGTTTTTAATCATAAGTTAAACCTTTTCTTGCAATAAATTATAAATTATAAATAAGTACTTACATCAAATACTTAATGTATAGAATTAATATACCTTGGTCAAGAAGTTTAATATTTATTTAGACTTTTTTCGTATTTTTATTGATCTAGCAGGAACTCCTGCTGAAACTGAGTATTTACTAACTGATTTATTAACTACTGCATTGCTGCCTATAATTGATCCTCTATTAATACTTACTCCGTCTATCACATGCACTCCACTACCGATCCAAACATTCTCCTTAATATTAATTCCACCCTTTGAGGTCATTCCCTGCCGTTTGAATGGCACATCAAGTTCATTTGTTATAAAAGGTCCTCCACCAATAAGGTAACAATAAGCACCACATAAAACATGATCAGATAAATCAACATTACTCCCTTCGCGAGCATGCACTAATGAATTGATACCAATTGTACAATCATTACCAATTTTTATATCCGCTCCTTTACAAGACAGTATTACAGATCTACTAACTATAGTTGAATTCCCAATGAAAATGCCTTTGTTATTACTTCCCTTGGCATCTAAAACTACGTAGTCATCAATAGTCACATTATCGCCAATATTTACCTTCAAGCCATGTCGTATCGTAATACTTCGCCCAAAAATAACACCCTTGCCTACTTTGCCTAATATGTATGGGAACAAGTACTTCCTGAACAACAAACCTACTGCACCCGGTAATGGCGCAATAAAAAACATAATTAACTCGAACTTGA
>CAYPMT010000221.1:0-1901 GCA_964411875.1 uncultured Kangiellaceae bacterium | reverse complement strand
TCGCTGGTTTGAAATTGAACTAATTATATTTAAATCTAATCGACAAACTAATTTTTATGAAGAGTCATGGCAAAAAGATATAACAATCACAAAAGCGGATGAATCTCTCGAATTATTACCACCTGAGTCAATCATTAAAAATTCTCAAGATAATCAGCCTATTAAACAAGTAACTTCTGAAGTTTCACCTAACATCATGTCAACTTCAGTTGTTGATATCGATCAAATTGAACAAGAAGCAAAACAACAACTTGAAATCAAACAACGAAATAATGAAAAACCTTTTAGATTATTGAATAAGAGTCAACTCAAATTAATTAATGACTCACAAAGTTTACAGCGCCATCCCGACTACCAAGTGTTAACTCATATTGCTTGGCGACAACCTGTTAAGAACTTTAGAAATGCGCCGCATATTCATATAACTGGCGGCCAAGACTTTTCTGAGTCTTTTAATTATGATGGGCGTAAATTGACTGATTTGAACGGCCAATCGACAACCCGTTACTTCATGAATGGTGGCTCCATAAAAAATCAGAATTATGATACAGGTGGTATACCGGTTCCTGAGTTAGATGGTGATATTAAAATCTATCTAAAAAAATTTTTACATATTCGAACCAATTTGTTTTTACGAAAGCCTGGTAAAGATGAAGTGCAAGCTGAAAACTTATCCATGTATGACCATGAATCATTGTCGCTCAACTCAGAGTTATCATCACCTGACAAAAACCAGCAAGATTTACTGAATAAACCCAACCAAGATCATCAGTTTTCTTGGGAAATAGGCGATGACTTTTTAGAAACAGAATCACAAAAACTTTATGTTGAACGATTATTTAATTATCAATTAAAACAGGCTCGTCGTGTCAAAAGTGGTGAACTGCATTATTTTGATCATCCGTTGTTAGGGTTACTGATTAGCATCACCCCCTATAAACACTAGTCCTTACGCAAGACAAAACAAATCAATCATTGACAGATAAAACCATTAAATGAGGAAATATTGATGGCAAATATTGCAATTTTAGGTACAGGCACATTAAGCACAGCAATTGCCTGTGACTTAGCCAGCACACATGATGTTACTGTGCTCGATAACAACAAAGCCGCTTTAAGCCTATTAAGTAAGAAACAATCTAAAATTGAAACCATTAATGAAAATATTTTTGAGATCGAAGATTATAGCCCCTTACTTGAACCTTTTGATTTAGTCATATCTGTGGTATCTGGTTTCATTGGTTTTGAAACTATGAAAAAGGTTTTAACCGCCAAAAAAGATATTATTGAATTATCACTCTTCCCTGAGAACTGTTTTGACCTTGATTATCTAGCGAAAAAAAATGAGGTCACAGCTATTGTTGATTGTTCTTTATCGCCTGGTATGTCAAATATTATTTTAGGCTATCTGGACTCAAAAATTGAGGTCAAAAAATATGAGTGCTTAATTGGCGAACTGCCGATTAAATGCTATTGGCCATTTAATTTTCAAAGCCCTTCATCACCTTTTGATATTATTGATGACCTTAATCGCCCTGCTCGCTATGTCGAAAATAGTGAGCTAGTTGTTAAAGAATCTTTTTCTGACTGCGAAGTCATGAATATTCGACGAGTCGGCAGTTTAGAAGCCTTTAATAGTGATGGTCTGCGTACTTTACTGCAAACCATGGATCATATTCCTAATATGAAAGACAAAACTATGCGCTACCCAGGCCATGCCGAATATATGAATGTTTTAAAAAATTCTGGCTTCTTTTCTAAGGAAGAGTTAGATGTTGGCGGTTTAACTTTTAGGCCCATTGATGTCACAGCTAAAATATTACAAAACAGTTGGCAATTAAAAAGTTCTGATGAAGAGTTTACAGTACTTAGAATTACCATTGATGGTGAAGAAAATAACA
>CAYPMT010000220.1:0-1919 GCA_964411875.1 uncultured Kangiellaceae bacterium | reverse complement strand
GTTTTCCGGGCGGTACTTTCTTGCACTCAAACAATAATTACTATTTTTAGAAGTGCCCTTGCGCTTTGCAGCGTCACGGGCCTGTAAATGAAGATTGAGTTGGTTGTAATGGTTGCGCACCCATTGCTTCTCACCCCACACTTGTTCCCAGGTTTCGTCAAAGGTGGTTTGCTCATATTTCACCACATCAAACCCATTAAATGGGCTTTGCTCCCCCTTAAAAACAAAGCCAAGGGCTGAATTTAAAAGCACCGGCTGCCCCTTGTGTGAAACACTATAGTGCAGCACGCCATCACGGGAATGGATACGAATTTGATTACTCCCCTCCGGGGAATCTAATTGGATACTAAGGGGCTTGGGGCCTGGTTTTACTTGGGAGGAACCAAACACACATCCAAACAACAAGGCACAAAGCCCAGCTAAAAAAAGATGCTTCCACATATCGGGGATATCAACCGCTCATTGGTAAAGTGCAGAATTTTACACCATTAGAGCACTTCACGGCACGACAGGCGCTATCGCAATCGAGCAATGACAAACGAAAACAAACCATCATAACGCCAAACTGAATACATAAAAAAAGCCCCTAACGTTAGAACACGTCAGGGGCTTTTTTGCCATGCTTACCCCGTAGATTTTTTTGCTAGGGGATTATAGTAAGGGCCTAGAATTTTGAAACCTTACAATTACCGCGGTACTTCTTACCGCTTACATTAAAGTTACGTTCTCTAACGGTACATTTTGAAGAGTCACTGCGAATAGCCGCATCTTTAATGCCAGAGGCTTTGACATTATCTACGGTAATATTCAACGCAAACTTCGAGCCGCCATTTTGACGAATGAGTTTACCCATATTTGAGGCCGTGAAATTTTTAAGCAACACGTCACAAGGCGCATTAAATTGGAACACCTTATCAGAAGCATTCTTGGCCGAGCCGTTCGTAATGGTAATTTTGCCACCAGGGAAGTAACTGCGCACCGAGGCTGCATCTTCACCCACGTCATTCCAGTGCACTTCATCTAAGGTGTTGTTACCCATCATGTGCACACCTTCTGCGCCAGGCTTACCAATGCGAACATTTTTAAGGTTGGCACCAGTAGCAAGAATAAAGACTGGCAATTGGTTTTCATCTTGACTGCCACCACCAAGGTTTTTACCCGGCGTGTAGGTTTTACCCTTACCGTCAAACGTTGCACCAGGCGGAACCACGATGGGCTGATTAACGGTTTCGTTATTACCTGACCCGGTTGACATAACCACAGGATTGCCTATTTCCTTGTCTACATAATTACGGAATTTAGTATTGCTGTGTAATGACTTAAGTAAGGATTTTGCGTCTTTGTTATCGTTGTTGTTACCGTTGTTGTTATTGTTGTTGTTATTGTTGTTATTGTTGTTATTGTTGTTCGAGTTACCGGAGCACGTCATTGGCGTTACTTTTACTGGGCCAGATATCATAATGCTATCAATGTTAGGCAACCCAGACCCAGTTTCAGAAATCAACGCCAAGCGGTTTTTACCCGCACTAAATGCGATGTTTTGTTTCTCGTCACGCCAAGTGGTCCACCCACCGGTACCAGGTAATGCATACATAGCAATTGCGCCGGCATTGTCATTGACCATTAATTTACCGCCCCGCCCCTCATTGCCAGCGGCCGCATACCTCACACTGACAGAATAAGTATTGGCGGAAGGCACTTGAACTTCCCACTGAATGGAAGCGCCCGCTTCGTTCTCGCTGTTGGCAAAACCTGCCCCCTGATAACCATTGTGGTTACTCTGGATTTCTCCCTCTACGCCACAAAACCCGGTGGTATTCTCCTCTAACGTGAGCGACATTACGCTGCCCGAGCTTGAGCTACTGGAAGAGCTACTAGACGAACTACTAGAACTTGAAGAGCTGCTAGAACTACTGGAA
>CAYPMT010000219.1:0-2033 GCA_964411875.1 uncultured Kangiellaceae bacterium | reverse complement strand
ACCAGTTTAAACTACACCAACTAAAATAACTCACAGCATTCTGGTGACGGAAGGATTTCCTATGGCTGAAAAACATAAAAACATGTTTTAAATAACAAAAAAATCATTTTCGAATTCAAAACAATAACCAACACAAAAAGACTCAATTAAAAACAACTTATTTAGACTTTTTAAAAGTAGACTGTCTAATTTTAGTTTTAGACTTTTTAAAAGTAGACTGTCCATTTTTATTTTAGCAATAGATTGGCAACTCTTTTACCATCTAAATAAAGAGCATCATAATCATTATACTTTATTCCATTAGCAATACCTGTCTTGTATGCTTTAGTTTGGTCATATTGTTTGCCTTCAAACCATTGATTAATAAAAGTATCTAGACAAACTGATATAGGATCAGCACAAAATAAGTAATCAATCTTTTTTATGGTTGTTTGACCATTTTTTAATAGTTTTAATGAGTCTAGCTTTTGCCCACTTTTATCATGAGTAATTTCTTTAATACCTGTATTGAAAAATGACTCATAATGTAGGCTAGGTAATGGATCATTATAAGAGCTAAAATCAAACGCTGAGTTTGGACATATTAGTATAAGATCATCCGTGTACTTAGATAAATGATAGATTTCATCAAGTACTCTTTCTGATTCTCCATATATAGCTAATCTATAGTTTTTCATATATGCCCCATCATGGCTTGCACACTGTGAAATTCCACAACCATAAAAACTTCTGAACTTGTCTATGCTAACCACAGAGCCACTTAAAGCAAACACCAAATGCTTTGCCCTGATAAGCTCTTCAAGAGGACCTCTATCTGTCTCAATTAAAAAATCAGAGTTTATTTCAGATATTGAGTTTATCAAGCCCACCATAAAGTTATTTTCGTAATCTATAACCTCGTTAATATCAAAATTTTGATTTTGGCTAAATTTTTTATGCAAAAAATCTCGATAAATAAATTCAGATGTATCAAGTGATAGAGCCTCCATACAGTCAATTATTTTGAAAGTTTTATTAACTTTAGTTAACTCCTCTGCTATAGCCAAAGCAGATAGACTAAACCCTATAATTAAAACATCTATTTTCATGGTTTCTCAGCGCGAATAGTCCTACCTTGGTTAAGAACCCTAACATTGATGAAACCTGCACTCTCGAATTGAGTTGCAACCCCACCAATATCACAGATATAATATCAGACACTCAGATATAATATCATATAATATCAGACACTCTACTTATAGAAAATATCCTACAACAATTAAGTCCTATTTCCTATCCTTAATCAAGTCATCGACCTTTGATTTGGATCGTTTACTCACTCAAAATGGGGTTAGGATAATTCTTCAAGGATGAACTTTATGCCCATTGCTCGTAAACATTTAATCGATAAAAACACCGCAGGCTTTTATCACTGCACCAACCGTTGTGTACGTCGTGCTTTTCTCTGTGGCCTCGATAAAGAAACAGGTATAGATTACAGTCATCGTAAAGCTTGGTTAGAAAAACGGATGGCTGAACTGTGTAATATTTTTTCTGTGGAAGTCTTTGCCTATGCCATTATGGATAATCATTACCATCTGGTTGTATATGTTAATCCAAAACTACCTTTATCTTGGTCCGATGATGACATCGCTGAGCGATGGTTAAAAGTCTACCCTTCTCGTCTAGATTTACCAGAAAATAGCGCACAACGTGAAATGCGCAAACAAGTCATTCTGTCGGATAAGAAACTACTCAAGAAATACCGACAACGCTTAGGCTCTTTATCTTGGTTTATGCGACGACTAAATGAGCCTTTAGCTAAAATGAGTAATCAAGAAGAATATTGTACCGGTCGATTCTGGCAAGGTCGGTTTCATTCACAAGCCCTTCTTGATGAAGCCGCCGTTTTATCCTGTATGGCTTATGTGGATTTAAATCCAGTCAGAGCTAGAATTGCTCAGAGGTTAGACGACTCAAAACATACCAGCATTAAACGACGGATTGATACGATTAAAACAGCAAAAGAAACTAAAAAGGAAGCACTTGAACAA
>CAYPMT010000218.1:0-2035 GCA_964411875.1 uncultured Kangiellaceae bacterium | reverse complement strand
CGCTCGCGATCACATATAGGATGCCAGCACCGATCACGGCTCCATCACCAATAGTTAGACCTGGTAGTATGACCACATTGGCGCCTATCCATACATCGTTGCCCACAGTAGTTAGCAACTCAATCCTTTTATCCTGCTCAACAAAGCCAAAAGATTTTATATAATGAAAAGCATGAGTGGACATCAACTGATAATCATGAGGTGTAGCACCAATAGTAGCGTTCCATGAAACAGAGCAGAAACCGCCTAGTTCAGTATTTCTTATCACTGCCCCCCTACCGATGGAGCTGTAACGGCCCAATTTGCTTTCGTAGATAAAAGCATTATCACCGACATGTGCATAACTCTCTAGCCTTGAGTTCACTATTGCAGCCTTTCGAGATACCCTGACCCCATCTTTAAACAAACGTATCTGTATATCTCGAATAAAATTATATACCCGTTTAATCATATACCAGATAAAAATCCCTTCATTTCTACATAGGTAGACTCAATAATCTCTACCGCTTCAGACAAGTCTTCAAAATCTAAATTTTTATAACGATCCAGTTCCGCCGTATAATTTTCTACCAGATCAGGGTCATTGTAGTTCAACTCAGGCAATCTTAAACTTTTAACCATACCCAGGCCACGACCATCTTCGTTGATCAATATACTCGGTTTACGTCGACTAAGAAAATCCAGATGAGCATGTACTCTATAACCCACGTGAAGGTCAAAATCCTTGTAGAAAGAGATCTTCTTCATATCATAGGATGTATCAACGACCTTAAAACCTAAAAATTTTGCTGCTATCGCCATACTCGCGTACGTGGCACCATATCGAATACTAGTATATTTATCAGGAAAAATTCCTCGATGAAATGAACAGACGATTTCAGCATTTTTAAATTGTTTTCTTAATTTCCTCATCAGCACATATGTCTGCTTCAGTAGTGCCGGCGCAGCGGGTGTAGTAAATACGATACGCTCAATTGGATCTTTCACAATATTTTTACCGATCGAATCGAGATCATACCAGACAGGGCAGCCTGTCATCTTGACGTTATCATAGCCGTTCTGCTTGAGGACCTGATGCGTCAACTCATCCCTACAGCTGGAATATTTGATATTTTGATGGACTTTATCAAGAAAATTTTTTGACTGCTCGTCAAACTTAAAAAGCTCAGGATGTCCGAATGGACGACCACTCCAACCCAGGCCAAAAGGAACGATAGGCACTTCGATGTCATCAATATTTTTTACTAGAGGATAGATTCCAGGATAGATATTTTCAGCATAAGCCGGTCCTCCAGCCAGTATCAGGGCACGCGAACTATTGATCAGGTCGAGCTTACCTTCATGACTCTGAAAACGGTCTAACTCGACAATATCCTCATCCACGTACTTGCTCAGAAGTTTTCTCGACCGTGAACCGATCAAGTAATCTCCAATATTTTTCTTAGCTCCCGTAAGTATTACTATCATGCTTCACCCACTTCCTTCTCTTCAGCAATATCGTTCCAGGTAATCAAGGCATCTTCTTCGATATCTGAAATAGCTCGCATACCAATCAGAGCATCCCAATTTACCGGGCTAATACCATGCCCTGGCCGCTTCGCGATAAGGTTTTTTTCAGTCAGCACCTCTCCCGATTTTATATCACAGGCAGCAACCACACTCCTACGAGCATGTAACCGAGCAGCTTTTTCAAGATTTAAATTCTTACCATTACCCGAGATCATTACATTGTAGGTTGAAACTTTTTTACAGAAACTTTCCAGATCCACTTTATCCATTGCATGATAGTGATCATTACCTGGCAGTGACTTATCATGAGTGAAATGTTTTTCAAGGATAGCTGCTCCTAGCAGCATACCAGCTTCTAATGCACTGATGGTCTCGTCAGGCACCACGTGATCAGAGTAGCCGATCACACATTCTGGAAATGTTCTCTTAAGAACATTGATCATGCCTAACTGAGCATTTTCTTTTGGTGTCGGGTAATTGAGAACGCAATGCAGTAAAGATATCGAGCTAGCACCCGCTTCCAATG
>CAYPMT010000217.1:0-2075 GCA_964411875.1 uncultured Kangiellaceae bacterium | reverse complement strand
TAAGCATTGCATTTAATAGAGGCCAATCGGAAACCGCATCTGAACCATCTTGCATGCTTTCAGTTTCACGGTTAGGGCTAGCCACTGAGCCTGAGTCAAGATGATCACGGCCAATCACAACCGGGGCTTTTAGTTCGCCATTTCTTACCATCTCATTAAAAGCTAAACCAAGCTTGTGTCTTAGGCCAAGACCAACCCAGCAAATACGAGCCGGTAAGCCTTGAAAGCTAATTCTCTCTTTTGCCATATCTAACCAGTTATGTAAATGAGGGTCATCGGCAATAATTTCTTTAACTTTGGCATCAGTTTTATAAATATCTTCTGGATCACCTGAAAGGGCAGCCCAACGGAAAGGTCCAACACCGCGACAAAATAATGGGCGAATATAAGCAGGAACAAAACCCGGGAAATCGAAAGCTTCTTTAACACCTTCGTTATAGGCTTCTTGTCGAATATTATTACCATAATCAACCGTGGGTATACCATCGTTATGGAAATTCAGCATGGCTTGTACCTGAATTGCCATTGATTTACGTGCTTCTTTAGCAACTAACTCGGGATTTTCTTCAGATTGTTTACGCCACTCATCAACTGTCCAGCCTTGTGGTAAATAACCATTAATCGGGTCATGAGCTGAAGTTTGATCAGTGACTAAGTCAGGCTTAATTCCTCTTGCATAAATTTCTGCAAAAACATCTGCAGCATTACCTAGTAAGCCAATAGAAATAGCTTCACCTTTTTTTAAAGCTTCATTAAGCATTTGCATCGCTTCATCAAGTGACTTGGCTTTCTTATCAACATAACGAGTTTTTAATCGGAAATCGATACGTGTTTCATCACACTCAACAGCAATCATACAATAACCCGCCATGGTTGCAGCTAAAGGTTGTGCTCCACCCATACCACCTAATCCACCGGTTAAAACCCATTTACCTTTTGTATTCCCACCAAAGTGCTGTCTACCTGCTTCAACAAATGTTTCATAAGTTCCTTGAACAATACCTTGACTACCAATGTAAATCCAAGAACCCGCTGTCATCTGACCGTACATCATCAAACCTTTTTTATCCAGCTCATTAAAATGTTCCCAGTTAGCCCATTCTGGTACTAAGTTAGAATTAGCAATTAATACTCTAGGGGCATCAGCGTGTGTTTTAAAAACACCAACTGGTTTGCCGGATTGAACTAAGAGTGTTTCATCATCATTTAATCGCTTTAATGTTTCTACAATTTGGTCAAAACATTCCCAGTTACGTGCTGCACGACCAATACCACCATAAACGACTAATTCCTCAGGACGTTCAGCAACTTCAGGATCTAAATTATTCATTAGCATACGAAGAGGGGCTTCGGTAAGCCAAGATTTAGCATTGAGCTCTGTACCGGTTGGCGATTTAATGACTCTTGCTTGTGAACGTAAATTATTTTTTTGCATAAACTTAGCCTGTAAAAGTTAAAAATGAAAAGTTAAGGTTTAAATCGACTGGATAATTCGTAAATATCACCCGGATGATAAAGCTCTGAATAAGAAGCTTGCACATCATTGGTCCAGGTTTTTCGTTTTATCAATAAACAAGGTGTTGTTTCTGAAACACTTAATTTTTTCTGGCAAAAATTGTCCGGTATAATAGCTTGAACAATATGCTCAACTTCTTGTAATGGAGCAATTTGAATTAAGTATTCATAAGGTGTTTTTTCTGCAAAATTTTGTTCTAAATAATGAGGTGCTAATGATGGATTAACATAACGTTTTTCCAATTGAATAGGCACATCATTTTCATAATGAACAATAACAGAGTGAAAAACATAATTATCCTTTTTTAAAGGAATAAGGTCGCTGTCATTCTTGGATAATTTCTTTTTCTCTAGTGTGATCACTTGAGCGTTATGTCGGTGATTACGCTCGAGAATTTCATCGGCGATATTACGAATTTGTAATGGATGACCATGAACTTTTCTGTCGGCAACAAAAGTTCCAACACCAGCGGTTCTTTCTAATATACCTTCTTCGGTTAACTCACGTAATGCACGATTAGCTGTCATACGAGATGTATTGAACTGTTTGACCAGTTCAG
>CAYPMT010000216.1:0-2089 GCA_964411875.1 uncultured Kangiellaceae bacterium | reverse complement strand
GGCAAAGAGAATGGTTACCATTGATCTATTTTAATCAAGAGTTAGTTGCTGTTCCAGGTGTATTTGTTAGTAAGGATTATCTGACTCAAGAGGGGCTAGAGGGATTAGTTTTTGATTTGGTTTTTTAATGATAAAGAGCTCGATATTTAAAGGAGATAATAGTGCATCACATCATGTTTGATATTGATGGAACATTGGTACAGTCATATCAGTTTGACGAAGATTGTTTTACTGATGCGGTATTTGAGGTTCTCGGTCATGAAATTGATTCAGAATGGAGTAATTATAAACATGTATCAGATTCAGGAATTCTTAGTGAGCATATAAAAAGGCAAGGGATTGTTACCGGTCATGATGAAATTCATCGAGAAGTAAAAAAAACTTTTATCAAAAAAATAAAAGCTTATTTATCTGAAAACCCAGCGTCCGAAGTACCAGGAGCTTCTCTATTGATCAATGAACTTAAAAAACTGGATTCAGTCAGTCTTTCAATTGCAACAGGTGGCTGGCAAGAAACGGCTGTTCTTAAACTTCAATCTGCAGGTATTGATTATTCTGGTATTCCTGTTGCTTCGTCAAATGACCACTTTTCAAGAACAGCGATCATGAGGGCATCAAAAGAAAAAGCAGGTGTTGAGTCAAAGTATAAAATAACTTATTTTGGTGATGCTGATTGGGATCAGAAAGCTAGTAAGGAACTTGGTTATAATTTTATACTGGTTGGTAATAGAATTGAGACTGATAAATCAATTGATGACTTTACAGATATTAATAAAGTATTTTCATTAATTGGAATATAGGTTGTTGAATCCCGCTATCAAGTAATGAAATGACGAATTGAATAGTTAAAATTAAATGTTAAAGTTTGCTGTAAGTAAGTAGGAGAAAAATCATGCAAAAAATAGTAGCTTTAATTTTTTTTGTTTTTAGTTTGTATTCATACAGTGATTGTAAACAAAAAAATTTAATACTTTCTGAACGAGTTTGGCTAGAAGTTAAGGATCCAATGAAGGAGTATACAAAACCGTTATTTAAATATGTATCTCAGGAGATACTGAGTTTAGATGCTGAAGGTTTGAAGGCTATTAATAAGGATAAAAAAATTGTTTTAGCACAACAGTTAAGTATTGATTTAGATGGTGATGGTGACTTAGATTCACTCTATACCAAGTGGTCTCCTAAGTGGCTCTCTAATGGAAAGCCTGCTAGAGTTATGGACTGGTATACCATTAATGACAATGGTAAGCACTATGGTTGGATGCATGTTAGTCAATATTATGATGGTAGAGAAGTAATTGAGGCTAGCAGCAAAGAAAGCTTTAAATTAAATATTGCAAAACAGGGTAAAATAAAAACGATTCAATACCCATTGAAAAGTGGTGATTCAGTCTATGCGTTGCTACATAACGTCCAAACAACTCGTGGCTTTATGGGGGTAGAAACTGTATTCTTTTCAGAGAGTGATAAAGAAGGCTATGAACACCAATCTCAGATATTAGCAGAAGTTGAAGTTAGTTCAACGCTTTATCAGCCGGAGGGCATTAACTATTACGATGGATCCCAGCAAACATTGGAGAGTGCTGAACATTTGGTTTTTGCAGGAGAGTTTAACGTATCCTCAAAAGGCTTTAAAAAATTCTATCAACAATATATTAAACAGTATATTTTGAAACCAAAATTCGAAAATGGTTATGAAATAACAGATAGTGTTAATATTACACAGACATTTTTAAATCCTGAAGAGCTAAAGAAACAAGTTGCAGAAGCAAATTCGCAGTCTGAGTCACAAAATGCTCAAGTAAAAGGTTACTTTAAAAAACTAGTTCAACAAAGTATGCTAGCTAAAGCGCTTAATAAAACTAGCTTATCTGATAAACCTAGCGTTAAAGAAAGAACTCAAACTCAAACTAACCAATGGCTTTATTGGTTATTAGGTATTGGCAGTTTGTTGAGCTTGTTTTTCTTAATGAATTATTTTTTTAGGAAATAGTTGCATTGAAATAAATATTAAATATAACTTGGGTAAATTACCCTTCAAAAAAAGCTTTTATTTCACTTTTTCGTCGCATGGCATCAGCATAGCCGAGGT
>CAYPMT010000215.1:0-2147 GCA_964411875.1 uncultured Kangiellaceae bacterium | reverse complement strand
CCTCGTAAAATACCTTGTTTAGACTTACTATGATTATCTTGAACAAAAGTTATTTCATGACCACAATGCTCAGAAAATCGATCGGCTCTAAAGGTTTCCATAAAAAAGCCACGATCATCACCAAATACTTGAGGCTCAAGAATCTTAATATCAGGTATTTCAGTTTCTATATACTTCATTTAACTAAATTATCCTCTATTTAACTATTTTATCTTCCAAGATTTTTAATAGATACTCACCATAGCCACTTTTTCTTAAAGGTTCGGCTATTGCTCGTAACTGACTATCACTGATCCAACCATTTCTATAAGCAATTTCTTCTGGACAATTAATTTTTAAACCTTGCCGCTTATCAATGGTTGCAATAAATTGGGCTGCTGCCAACAGATCATCATGCGTTCCTGTATCTAACCAGGCCGTTCCACGTCCCATAATTTCAACTTGAAGTTGTCCAGCATTTAAATAAGCATCTATAACATCTGTAATTTCCAGTTCACCGCGTGCTGAAGGTTTAACATTTTTAGCTATATCAACAACATTAGAATCAAAAAAATACAAGCCAGGAACAGCATAATTAGACTTAGGTTGCTGAGGTTTTTCTTCTATTGAAATAGCCTTACCGTCATCATTAAACTCGACCACACCATAAGCACGTGGATTAGCAACATGATAGCCGAACACGGTACCTCCTTGCTTTCGTTGATTAGCCGATTGTAACAACTGAGATAAATCATGCCCATAAAATAAGTTATCACCTAAAATTAATGCCGCAGGATCACCGCTTAAAAAATCCTCTGCTAAAATAAAAGCTTGAGCTAAACCATCTGGGGAAGGCTGTGCCACGTAAGAAAGTGAAATACCAAAATTCTCACCATCACCTAATAAATCTTGAAAACGCTCTAACTCCTGAGGACTAGCTATAACCAAAATATCATTGATACCTGCAGACATTAATGTTGATAACGGATAATAAACCATAGGTTTGTCATAAACCGGCATTAACTGCTTACTAACAACTTTGGTTAATGGATAAAGCCGTGTGCCACTTCCTCCGGCTAATATAATACCTTTATGCATAAGATTAGTCTCATTTGAATAAATTGAAATATTGCTCTTTAATGATCTGCCAAGTATATCGACGCTCGGCAATTTCTTTCATTGCTTTTCCCTTGTGATTTAATTCTCTGGGATCATCAAAATCCTTTTGATTAACTTTCTCAATTAAACTTTTTTCATCAGCAAAAAATATTGCTTTCTCTTCAGTTGTCTTACGGTTAAAAACACAATCATAAGCTAAAATAGCTTTTCCAAAATGCATCATTTCAACTAATGATGGATTAGTTCCTCCAGCCATATGACCATGCACATAAAAAGAACAATTTTGTCTTAGTATTTGAAGCTTTGCAACATCATAAATTGGTTCAATTATTTCAATGTTTGAATAACTCGAATAACGTTCTTTCATACGCATTGAGAAATCACTTTTTCCCCAGTTACCAACAAACTTTAGCGGTTTATTAGTCTGGCTAAAACTTTTTAAGATTAACTCAACATTGTTTTCTGGTTCAATTCGACATAAAGCTAAAGCATAACCTTCATCATTAACTTCAAGTTGGCTATCAATCGCATGATCACCACCATAAGCAATTACTTCTGCTTTCTTACCATATTCTTCCTCAACATAATCAGCAATTGCCTGATTATCAGCAATAATAACATCTGAAAATCTGACCATTAAACTTTCAGAAAATTTAATGTATTTTTGAAGCACAGCATTCCATTTATCTCGCTTCCACTCAAGACCATCAATGTTACTAATAATTTTCGCCTTACCCAATAAACGAATCAATGGTAAAAACACTGCAGCACCGGTCACACCTAACAATAACATGTTGTCATAGCGTTTGAATAACGCGTGCCATATACTCAAGCCATCATAGAGCGCACTTTGCAAACCATTAGCACTTACTGGAATATATTTTAATTGTGCATTCTTGTAATTTGATAGTTTTTTGTCATAACTTTTAGATGAACAGTACACAATAAGCTCATGACTTTTGGCATCACCATCAATGACATAATCAACCATGGTTTCAAAGCCACCATAAGAAGCTGGTACACCAACGGTTCCAATAATAGCAACACTA
>CAYPMT010000214.1:0-2194 GCA_964411875.1 uncultured Kangiellaceae bacterium | reverse complement strand
CATGAATATTTTTTAACACTTGTTGTTAACTAAGAAAAATGCTTCGTTTTAAAACCTGTTGACTAATTGTAACTCAGATTACTCTCTGTCTTTATTCTAATTTAGAATAGGAGCTATAGCTTTAATCGTTAGAAATAGCCACAAAGTAAACCTTTACCAAAAAAATGATACCTTGTATCATAGCG
This sequence comes from uncultured Kangiellaceae bacterium, assembly GCA_964411875.1. Classification (GTDB taxonomy): domain Bacteria; phylum Pseudomonadota; class Gammaproteobacteria; order Enterobacterales; family Kangiellaceae; genus Aliikangiella. Next base: position 2,009 of record CAYPMT010000214.1, on the reverse strand, counting down.
CTGAATTTTATTCATAACAAGCAACCAATTAAAAAAAGCCGATGGTTATCGCGATAGAACTGATATAGATAAACTATCAGTTTCCGGCAAATGGGCCTATGACTTAGGTGATGATAGTGAAATCAGTTTCAACCTTCGCCATTCGACTTATGAGGCAGACTCAGCTGGCTATTTAACCAACGAACAAGCAAGAAGTAACCCAACAAGTTCAGCTGATTATGCCAGTCAAGATGGTGGTGATAAAACAGTCAATCATTACAGCCTACATTACACGAAAGAGCTTGATGGTATTATTGTTTGGACAACACAAGTTTATTTTAATGATATTGAGCGTAGTCGATGGGTAAGATTTTCCGAAGGCTCTACTTTACAAAACCGTATCGACGATCAACAGCAAACCGGCTTAATAACCACTGTTAACGTCGACCTTAATGAACAATGGTTGATTAATTTTGGTGCTGATATTGAACGCCAAGATGTTATTGAACAACGTTTTAACTATCTGGATCAAGTTCGAAATGGTGCTTCTGAAGTCAACAGAGATCGTGAATACACGCTTGATACTAACGGTGCATTCTTTATTGTTGAACAAACAGCTTCTGAGTTATTACGATGGAATATTGGTTTTCGAATCGATCAACTTGATGGAAAGCGCTTAAATGATGATGGAATTATTTACGACTTTGGTACCATAGTTCAACCCAAAGCTAATATTTTTATCACACCAAATGATGACTTGCTCATTTTCGCCAACTATGGTGAAAGCTTTCAGCATCCTTACGGTAGTGCCTTATATACAACAACAGGCAATACTGATGCTGTCGATGTCTCCGATCATAATGCTTGGGAGCTAGGAACAAAATGGGCCGCTAACCAAACTCTTGAACTAAGACTTTCCTACTGGAATCATCAGTCTTCAGACGAGTTTCTTGATCTGGATGGATATCAGCAAATTATTGGTGATACTGAGCGCGATGGTTTTGATTTAGGTTTAAACGCAGTAATCAACGACTCTGTTTCACTTTGGCTAAATTATAGTTTAGTGAATTCAGAAATTACTGCCCCAAATATTACCGCTAGAGCAGATAATGCAGGCACGCTTGGTAATGAGTTGCGAAGCATTCCTGAGTACACTACTTCTATTGGAGTTAACTATCAGGTCAATGATAAGTTAGGTGCTCGCCTGCATGTTGATGGCCAAGGTGATTATTATGTTAATGAAAATAATCAAGGAGAAAAGTTTGGCGACTATACGCTAGTTCATATGACTTTTGATTATAAAACAAGCTGGGGCGGTATCAATCTACAGATTAACAACTTATTTGATGAGGACTACGAATACGTTTATGACTTTGGTAACCAAGGAACTGCCACTGTTCACTCACCAGGTGATGGCGTTAATGGAAACATCTCTGTGACTTATAATCTGTAATAATTTAGAAAACTGTCTTTCATAGGCTTTGGCAGTAGGGTAAGTTAACCCTACTGCTTTTTTATTTAACCAATAAAAACTCTCCCGAGAAAAAAATGCAACAAGCAATTACTCGCCTTCACCATATCGATTTACTTCGTGGTTTGATTATTATCTTTATGATCCTCGATCATGCTATGGTGTATTGCATTGATTATGCTGTTAGCGATCCAATAGCTGTTCCTGGCACTGAGCCGAAAATATTTTTTTCACGTTTTATTTCTCATTTTTGTGCGCCTCTTTTTGTTTTTCTTGCGGGCTTATCAGCCGCCTTAACTGAAAATCGTTTTCAAAACCATAGAGAGTTTGCCATCAGTTTAATTAAACGCGGTGGTGTTTTAATACTGTTAGAGTTCACCATTATTTCTTGGTCATGGAGCTTCAATCCATTATTCCCAATGCTTTATGCACAAGTTATTTGGGCCATTGGTTGGGGGTTTATTTTCCTAGGTTTATTTCGCTTATTGAATATAAAGCTAATTTTTTTAGCCGGCGTTATTATTGTATTTGGACATAACTTTTTAGATGGTATCCGCTT
>CAYPMT010000213.1:0-2259 GCA_964411875.1 uncultured Kangiellaceae bacterium | reverse complement strand
TGAGCAAACCTTGGCAAAAGCGTTGATAGCATTGGTGAAAACGTTATTAAGGTTACAGGTAAAAGACGTGTTCTGACTCGTAATCGGGTTGATGGTATTGCACCAGTTCTTTCTTATGATGTTGAGTATTTTCAGCGCTTCGAGCCTAATACACTGCGAGATATGCTTAAGCGAGTTCCAGGTATTATTTCAGAAAGCCTCATTAGTACTAATGCGAGTGACAGAAGCACTGATGCTGATTCAGTTGAATTTAGGGGGCTTGCAGGTGCAGCTGGCCAAATTTTAATTAATGGTCGACGAGTACCTGGTGTAACTGATTCCAATTCTATATCATTATCTAGTCTGCCTGCGGGGATTATTCAGGAGATTCAAGTCATTCGAGGCGCTACAGCAAAATATGCTAATGAAGGGACTGGCTTAACCATTAATATTATTTTAAAAGATGGTGAGTCGCTACAGGGTGATGATGCCTATAACTATCGAGCCGGCTTGCAACAAAGTGACGCAGAATCCGGCTTTAATCTTGAGGTTAGTAATGCGGGTCAAATTGGTGAAGCTGACTATTTCGTTAATTTATCCTATTCCGATCAAAGAAGCATTGTTGATGATTCTACTTTTGATATTTCCATAAGTCTAGATGGCCAGACGTTTGAGCCGATTCCTAGTGAGCAAATTACTCAAAATTTAGTAACTAATAAAGCAGAACAGTTAGCGCTTAATGGCTCCCTAGATTATTTATTTGAGCATGGTGGTGCTTTAACGACGCAGTTTTTTATATCAACCAATAAAGGCGCAGATCAAAATATACAATTACTCACTGTTACAAATTCTTTTAATTTTGATGCAGCCGAGGAAACCGATAGTATCGGTGATGATGATACCTATAATTTGTCTTTTCTGTATGATAGTGAACTTGATAAAGGTAGCTGGAACAGTCAGCTATCCTATAGTAAAAGTGAGTTTGATTCTAAATCAAAACGTCGAGTTGTTGAGCGAGGTGGTCTCACTCAACTTCCTCCCACTAGTCCTGAGGTTTCCCTTCAAGACCTAACTGGTGTTCCTTTTGTTCGAAGTTCGGATTCGATCAGCAAACGTAAAGAGCTTATTTTAAGTTCTGACTTGGACTGGGCATTTAACGAAAGATATAAGATTTTAAGTGGTTTACAGTATAAGCGATCGGATATCAATCTTACTGATGATAGTATTTTATCAACGGTATCAAGTTTTGAATTAGCCACTGGTACTCGTTTTGGTGATACTCAACGTTTTAATCAGGAAGACCTTGAAAAGGTGCTTGCTATTTATATTGAAAATGAAGTTGAGCTTCTCGACTCTTTATTTATGAATGTTGGTGCTCGTTATGAGTTAACACAGACTGATAGCAAAGGTTTTACTTCACGTTTGCGTGAAGGCCCTGATGGTTTAGAGGAAGTAGGTGGTGGTGATCTTATAGACTCGGATAAAGATCGTTATCACACGGTAACGCCTTCAGTATTATTTAGGTGGAATTTAAGTGAAGACCAGTCCGTACGTTTAAGTTGGACAACAGCGGTTGATGCGCCCGATCTTATAGAGCGAGCAGGGTTTGAGATAACGCCTAGTTTGGTTACCGTTGGAAATCCTCAATTAGAAGATGCTAAGGTTACTACAACAGAGTTAGGTTTTGACTGGCGTCTTGGTAATCAGGGTGTATTTGGTATTACAGCTTATCGACAAAATATATTGAATCAAATTATTCCTTTAACCCTAAGGAGTCTTAGAGGTTTTGCAAGAGCCTTTCCAATTTTAGAAGCTCGGGTGTCAGGTATTCCATCTAGTAGAATTGATGAAGAGACTATCCAATATACTAGTTTCATAAACTCTCCTGCAGATCGCCGTATCACAGGTGCAGAGCTTGATTTTAGTTTGCCGATGACCATTATTGGTCTACCTGATTTAACGTTACAAAGCAATTTAACTTATATTGAAGATGTCTTGACGGTTGAAAATTTAGACTCGAATCCAACGACTTATCAAGTGTCATATAACGTTACATTAGATTATCAATATGAGAGTTGGGGATTTGGTGTTAGTTATAATGATATCGGTGATGATGAACAAATTGACTTGAGTGATTTCGGACTGGATGTAAGCAAAGATTTCCGTGAAGCTTCTATTGATTTGTTTGTCAAGAAAGATTTTGATAATTTCTCCATTAACTTGGCTATTGAGAATGCGTTTGATGCAAAAGAATCTTTTCTATCAGAAAATCAAAACCCA
>CAYPMT010000212.1:0-2285 GCA_964411875.1 uncultured Kangiellaceae bacterium | reverse complement strand
CATCTATCAAAAGCTTTAATACAACTCTATAAAGAATGTCCAAACCCTAGACTTAGAGCACTTCATCCCAAAAAACGCATTATACATTAACTTGTCATATTTTCGTAATGTTTATAATTTAGCCAAAGATTCTGCCTCAACAACATAGCACTCTATTATTAATAGTAGAGTGTAATTTTATAATTGGCAGAACTTATTGCTAATATAACGGTAGCGCTCTAAGCACGCTACCGCCCTTAAGTTATGGCTCTTAACGCGCCTACTACTAAAGTTTTTTCTAGAACACTCTTAAAAAACTAATTAACTAAGTGCTCTAATCAATTGAGTTTATTAGAATTTTTTCCAATTATAGCGGTTTTTGGATAAAAAAAAAGCACTGATTTATTTATTTAAGCAAAAAGGCCTGTGAAAACAGGCCTTCAACTAACAGATAAAGTGACTAATTGTCCTTATTTGATATAACCCAAATGCTCCAGCTTAAGTATGACTTGCTGCGCTGCTTCATCCGGTGTGCAGTTTACTGTATCAATCGATAACTCTGGATTTTCAGGTACTTCATAAGGATCGCTAATTCCAGTAAACTCTTTAATAATACCTTCTCGAGCCATTGCATAAAGTCCTTTCCTATCTCGGTTCTCACAAATTTCAAGGCTTGTCGCAACATGAACCTCAACAAAACCCCCTAATGACGAAATCATTTCTTTAACCTCTCGCCGAGTCTGTGCATAAGGAGCAATAGGTGCACAGATGGCAATACCACCATTTTTAGTAATTTCACTGGCAACATAACCAATTCTCATAATATTTAAATTACGATGTTCTTTCGAAAAGCCCAGCTCACTAGAAAGATGTTGCCTAACCACGTCACCATCAAGTAATGTAATTGAACGCCCACCTAGCTCCATCAACTTATTTAAAAGAGCGTTAGCAATGGTTGATTTACCGGACCCTGACAGACCCGTAAAGAAAACGGTTAAACCTTGTTTATGTCTAGCAGGATAGCGCTTACGCAACTCCTGCACAACCTGAGGGTAAGAAAACCAGTCAGGAATATCCAAACCTTCAGCAAGACGTCGTCGAAACTCAGTTCCAGATATGTTTAATACTGTATCACCCTCTTTTACACTATCAATCGGTTGATACTCTGCTTTTTCTTTAACAAAAACCATCAATTGGAAAGGCACCATCTTGATACCTAGCTCATCTTCATGCTTTTGCATTAATTCTTGCGCATCATAAGCACCATAAAAATCTTCACCTTGAGAGTTTTTACCTGGGCCCGCATGATCACGACCAACAATAAAATGAGTACAACCATAATTTTTACGGATAATCGCATGCCAAACAGCTTCTCGAGGCCCTGCCATTCTCATAGCAAGGGGTAAAAGACTCAAACTTGTCGTCTGTTCAGGGTACTGATTAAGTAAGTGCTCGTAGCAACGAACTCGACTAAAGTGATCAATATCACCTGGTTTAGTCATACCAACAACAGGCTGAATAAGCAAATTAGCTTCTTCTTGTTTCGCCGCACGAAAAGTTAGTTCTTGATGAGCTCTATGCATTGGGTTACGGGTTTGGAATGCGACTACTTTTTTCCATCCCCATTTATTAAACTTCTCCTGCAATTCTGCAGGAGAATCCCTAAGCATTTTAAAATCATAGTGGCTTGGCTGAGATAAACCTTTTAACTTACCACCCAAATAAACATCACCCGCTTGGTTAAATAAATAACTTACTGCAGGGTGGGCTTGATCATTTGCCCCAAATACCTTTTCAGCTTCTTCAGTCTTATTAGGCTCCCAACAATCTGAGACTTCTAAAATTGCAAGAATAACGCCTTCTTCATCTCTTAATGCAACCTCATCACCCAGCTTAATCTTTTCAGAAAACGCTTTATCCACATCGAGTGTAATAGGCATAGTCCATAAAGTGCCATTAGATAAACGCATATCATCAAGAACAGATTGATAATCTGCTTGAGTCATAAACCCTTCTAATGGAGAGAACCCACCATTGAGCAATAATTCAATATCACAAACTTGACGATGAGTTAAACTCCAAGAAACCAGCTCTTTAGCATTAAGCTTTGCTGCTTCAGATTCACTCGGGGACAAGTACAACTGCTTTAATTGCCCTCCATGGGCTTGATAATCTAACTGCATAATATTACTCCTACTCTGCTTTACGGTAAAAACGTCTTCTAAAAAAAGGCCGTCATTCTAACAGATCACGCTTAAAAATTAACTTATTTTCTAATTATTTAGATTAAATTTAAAACCAAACTA
>CAYPMT010000211.1:0-2344 GCA_964411875.1 uncultured Kangiellaceae bacterium | reverse complement strand
CGAGTGAATTTTCTAGAGCATTAAAATTCTTTTATTCATCTAGCAAGCATAAGAGCATTTCTAAAGTTTTATTTACTGGCGGTGTGTCTAATCTTGATAATTTTTCGACTGAAGTTGGTTCACGAATGAATTTAAACTCAAATAAATTATGTGGATACAATAAGTTTTCAATCGCTGGAAACCGTAATACGATACTAAGCAAGGTTGGCAGTTTATCCTTAGCCACAGGACTTGCTTTGCGTGGGTTAGAGTAATTTATGGATATGGTAAATATAAACCTTTTGCCTTGGCGAGAAGAGTTAAGGCAAAAGAAGCAAAACCAGGTTATAAAAGGGATAATTGCGGGTTGGGTGGTTGCGTGTATTTGTGCATTTTTTCTCATAAGTCATTGGAACGGGAAAATTGAACACCAGAATAGTCGCAATAAATATTTAACCACTGAAATCAATAAACTAAAGAAAACAATTAAAGAAATAGAATCTTTAAAAGATGATAAGGATGCGATTGTTGATAGGGTCGAGGTTATTCAGGAACTCCAATCTGATCGAGCCCAAGTTGTTCACTTATTTGATGAATTAGTTCAAAAAATGCCAGAAGGAGTGTTCCTTCAAACTTTAAATAAGCAGGGTGATAAAATTAAATTATCTGGTTCTGCTCAAGCAAATGCTAGGGTTTCAGCATTGATGCGGAGCTTGGACTCATCTGATTGGTTTATGTCACCAAAACTACAGATTGTAAAGTCTCAAGCAAGTGAAGGTATTGAACTTAGTAATTTTAATTTAGAAATTTTTGAAGAAAAGGAGGCAAAAGAATGATTATAAAAAATGCCTTGATTACTATTTTAAACTCCTTTTCTGGAAAGGTGTTTTTATGAATATTTTTGATGGTTGGGACAATATGGATCTTAATGATCCATCTTCTTGGCCCAGCACTTTCCGAATTTTTGGCGGCATCGTCATTGCGTTAGCAATTATTTTTGCTGCTTATCATTTTAAAGTGAAAGATCAGGCGCAAGCATTAGCTGCTGCTGAAAGAAAGGAACAGGATCTGAAGAAAGAGTTTAAGGAGAAGAAAGCTCTGGCTATTAATTTAGATGCATATAAAGCGCAGATGCAAGAAGCTGAAGATATGTTTTCAGTGCTTAAAGAGCAGCTGCCTAGTGCTACAGAAATCCCTGACTTATTAACAGATGTTACACAATTAGGTTTATCTAGAGGGTTAGTTTTTCAAGAATTTAAGCCAGCTGCAGATGTGGAAAAAGGGTTCTATTTCGAGAAACCAGTTAAAATCATTGTTAGTGGCAGTTACCATGAATTAGCTAATTTTATTAGTGATATAGCAGCATTACCACGTATTGTTAATGTGGGTAATTTTGATATAAAAAGTCGTTCAAGTGGCAAAGAAAACAGTGATGCTTTATTAGGTAGCGGTGAGACGGAATTAGCTATGAACGCCGTAATTAATACATATTATTTTCAGGAGGAGAAATGAGAACAGCGTTTTTCCTTAAACATCCTCTTAGTCTCATAATATTGTCTGTTTTTTTTGTGACTGCTTGTGAAAATAAATCTAAAGCTGATTTGGTTGATTTTGTAGATTCAACATACAAGAACGAAAAGCCTGAGATTGAGCCGTTACCTCCTGTAGTCCCATATGAAGAATTCATATACACCTCAGGTGATTTAGCTGACCCTTTTAATATCACTAATGTGAGGGTGGGGAGTTCTCAGAAAGAGCTTGATGAAGATGGCATTGAATCACAGAGGCGTAAAGAGCCTCTTGAGGCGTATTCTTTGGATGCGCTGAGAATGGATGGTATTGTTGAGTTTAGTGGTAAATTGTCAGCAATAATCAACACTCCTGATGGAGTTGTCCCAGTATCTGTTGGAGACTATATAGGCCTGAATGAAGGCAAGATATTATCTATTAACACAGAAGAACATATTATTGTTATACAAGAGCGTTTCAGAAATGCCTTAGGTCTTTGGGAGACGCGTGAGGTTGAAATGGTTAGCTCTGGTACAACGGAGTAGGGTGCTTTTCAAAAAGGCGCTTAACACGATAAAAAGTAAGGTAATAAGGTATGACTCATAAAAAATCAATTAATGATCACCTGAGCGATATGGTTGAATTATTTAAAAAGAGCATATTGTGTATGGTCACAATATGCTGTGCTTATTTATTTTCATCAGTAGCAATAGCGGCCACTTTAGAGCAAGTTTTATTTAGTGATTTACCATCGAGTAAGGTGCAAATCAATTTAAAATCAAACGGCTCTCTGGGTTCGCCAAAAATATTCAGTACCCAAAAGCCTGCACGAGTGGTTTTTGATTTTTTTGATACA
>CAYPMT010000210.1:0-2376 GCA_964411875.1 uncultured Kangiellaceae bacterium | reverse complement strand
ACGTTTTTCACGACCTATTCGATATTTAGCTTGGCGCGAAAACAAGCTAATTAACTCTGTTTTCGGTATAGAGCTTGTATCAATAATCAAATCATATTGCTTGGCGGCAACTTCTCGAAGTTTCTGTAAATATCGCCAAGGATTTTTTCGCTCGGCATTCGTCACCGCAATCACATTATCAATATAAGGATGATGCTCAAACAATGGAGCGCTTACCGCATGCACCATGTAATCTACTTTAGCGTTTGGAAAGCTTCTTTTTAAGCTATTACAAAGTGCTGACGTCATCAAAACATCGCCAATAAATTTGTATCGAATAACTAAAATTTTCTTCATATTTTTATTTTATAAAATAGTTTTGCTGGTTTTATGACAGAACAAATATTCTGACTATTACCTCGTTCAACTCTCTGGTTTAGGTCTAATCTGAGAATTAAAATTTCTAAGGCCAACATCCTTACAAGATTTTCACCTCAACGAATCAGTCAAATGGTGTAAAGTAGGATTTTTAGTACTAATGACCTATATGCAGATCAACTTCACACGTTTCGTTTTATCGGTTGCCGCATTATTTTTTGTGGTCGATATTATCGGCGATATAAATGAGGGTGATTCCATTACTCACTGGCTTGGTGAGTCATTTATTTTTCTAATTATTTGTGTAAGCCTATTTCTTGAAATAAGGAGGTCTAAGCAACTTTCTGAAAAGGTGACTAAATACGAGGTTGAACTGAATTCTTTGAAAGGCAACTTAGCCGAGGTAGTTAAGGCTCAATTTGAGGAGTGGAAACTATCCAGGTCTGAGAACGAAGTCGCTTGGTTAATTATCAAAGGCTTTTCTTTTTCTGAAATCTCAAAGATTAGAAAAGTAAGCGAAAGAACCGTACGCTCACAGGCTGGAACAATTTATCGAAAATCAAATAATAATAATCGCTCAGAGTTTACGGCTAGTTTTTTAGATGACATTCTAAATCAACAAATACCCTCTTAACCTTTAAGAGATTGCCTGTTAATAATTTAAATGCTTACTAGCTTTGGACTTATTTAATTAAATAAGCTGAGCATACTCAACCAAGATTGCAATACTCTTACATGTCCAGCATCCTTGGATTTGTTATGATATGTTGTATCATCTTGTTATGTGATTTTATTGACTTAAAATACACATCTTTAAAATTTGACTATTTATGCGGATACACATGAATGTGGTCACTATAAAAGATATTATCAGCATCTCAAAAAATTAGAGCTCTCAGCTAACAACTACTTAAGGCTAACATTTTGTTAAAAAGCAACCTTCCAGACATTACCTCAAACGCGACTCCTGACGTTTCACTCCCACTGCAATGGGTTGGCATGGAAGACATAGCGGTTCCAATTACCTTTAAAGGACAAAACGGTAAACTTTTAGCAGCAACAGCGAAAACTAATGTCTTTGTAAATATCAAAGACCCAAAAGCTAAAGGCATACATATGTCACGCTTGCACAAATTAATAAATACTCTGGTAGAACGCGAGTGTAATAAAGAAACGATTGATGATTTGCTTGAAGAAATAATTAGCTCTCAAGAAAATATTAGCAACGCTGCAAAAATAGAACTGTCTTTTGACGTACTGCTCAACAAGCCTGCTCTTTTAAGTGATGAAAGTGGTTATCAAGCCTACCCAGTGATTATTCGTGCTAAAAAGCATGACAATGTTACTCAATATGAATTTGAACTAACGATTCCTTATTCAAGCACCTGCCCATGTTCTGCAGCTCTAGCACGCCAATTGCAATCAGAAGCCATTGACCAAAAATTTCCAGAATCAAGCATTGATAAAGAAACTCTCCTGCAATGGATACAATCCAAAGCAGGATCTATCGCGACACCTCATAGCCAACGCTCATATGCCTATATACGCTTGTCGACTGGAGACAATAACTGGCCTGATTTATCTCAATTAATCTTCCAGTTCGAATCAACCATCGGCACACCTGTACAAACAGCCGTAAAACGATTAGATGAACAAGAATTCGCCCGATTAAATGCAGCCAACCTCATGTTCTGTGAAGATGCTGCAAGACGCATTAAAAATAGCTTAGAAGAAATGGAAAACCTTAAGGACTATTGGTTCAAAGTAGATCATCGTGAAAGCTTACACGCACATAACGCCGTAGTTGTGGATCAGAAGGATCATTCAGCATAGAAAACCATCTCTTGCATAGCTCTACTATGCAACCCTAGTAATCAGCTGCATTGTAAGACCATTTCGTTGAGATCAACGAAATGGTCTAGCCTCTAAACTTAAAGCTCTTCTTGCAAAAAGTTACTAAAACGCTTCCAAGACTCCTTATCCGCCGTTTCTTGATATCTCGAAGAGCCAAACACAGTA
>CAYPMT010000209.1:0-2435 GCA_964411875.1 uncultured Kangiellaceae bacterium | reverse complement strand
CTTACGTTTAAAGCTGTTGCTGCAATAGCAGCGGTTAAAATAATTTTTTTCACAAATAATCTCCAAAAGATAAGAAAAATTTTGTCGTTTTCGACGATGTAATAATAATTGCTGTTTGTTACAATAATATTACACCTTTAAGTTGTTGAATTTTAATAACAATATGGTTTTCAAAAATTCATTGATTGGAAACTAAATCAAACACGTTACAGCTTAATGACAAAGACATTAACTATTTAATAGCAAAGCCAATAATTTTAAATCGAAATTGGCAAAATTTGATTAGCATCTATAATCAATAAATCTAGATGTTTTACACAGCCTTTGATTATTAGGGAGATTACTTATGAATATTCACGAAAATGCGCCTCAGATGCCGCTACCTGAACTCAGCGCTATTGAAGCTAGAGTATTTGCATGTTTAATAGAAAAAAACCTAGCCACGCCTAATAGCTACCCATTAACTGTCAACTCTTTACTACTGGCTTGCAATCAAAAAACCAACCGCCACCCTGTGATGGCACTCACTGAAGGCGAAGTCGTTCGAACCGCAAATTCATTAACCGAACTATCTCTAGCGAAAATCGATCATGGTGAAAGAGCAAAAAAAGTAACCCACCTCGCAATGCGAGAACTCAACATAAGCCGTGAAGAAGCTGCTGTTCTTTGTATGCTTATTCTTAGAGAGCCATTAACGATCAATGATATTAAAGCTAGAACAGAAAAGATGGTTAGCTTTGAATCTAATGAAGACATCGTCAACACAGTTGAATCTCTAATAAATAGATCATACCCAATGGTGGTGCTTATTCCCAAATCAACGGGTAAAAGAGAAGATCGATATACACATGCTTTATGTGGTGAAGTGGATATTGAAGAACTTCAAACCCAAGCGGCGCAATCGAAACCTTCTACTAATACCAGTTCAGTTCCTGATGAAGCGTTGATCAATAGAATACAAATACTTGAAGAGAAAGTGGCTAAGCTAGAAAGTCTTTTAGAAAGCTAAAATTAGCTGGTATTTATAATCGACAGCAATAAAAAAAGAAGCTTAAAAGCTTCTTTTTTTAATTAAACTCTAACAATATTAGTTGTTGGCTCTAAAGACTCGTATGTTCTTAAAGTAACTCTCATTACCATTTGATAACTGGTCTTCATCATTAGCGAAAAATATCTTCAAATTTTCACCTTGGTAGTATTCTCCAATTGGAATAGTGAAACTCTGATACTCACCTGAACCGTCATATCTCTCAGCATCGCTGATACCAACTTCTGGTTGAGTACCGTAGATATTAATAACTCTTTCAGCACTCAAGTTATTATCGCCGTCAAAACCAATACCGTGAATCTGCCCCTCAGCTGATGACTTAAAATCGAAAGTCAATTGTGAATCTGGATAGATATTAAAGTGACTATTAAAGATAACCCAACGATTTCCCTCTAAATGTAAGCCTTTGTATTTATCAGTAAATGAGATTGGAGTACCAATATCAATATCTTGGTTTGCATAACCTACAAATGACACTCTTCCATTTCGGTTATAAAAGCTAAGACAATCTGGACAATAAGGCTTAGCTAAAGCAACACTCCAGTAAAAAATTTGATCATCCGTACCACCTCGACCGTCATTTACTGACACTTTTACCAATGGTACACCACTACTTACGTGGTAGCCTGATATGACACCTGTTTGACTATTAATGCTCATACCATACGGCAAGTTGTAAGCAGAGTAAGTTAATTGGTCACCATCAGGGTCATTTGCAACGATCTGCATATTAACCGCCTCACCTTTAACACCAATAATTGTACTTATTGGGGATATAGTCGGCGCAGTATTGACGGTTGAAATCACACGCCAAACAAAATTCTCTACATCATTAAGACCTTCGTTATCAGTAGCCGTAATCGCTACATTATATGTACCAATTGTTGTCAGTTGACCTGTTATAGCTCCAGTTTGGCTATTAATTGATAAACCAGCAGGTAAACCTGTTGCAGAATAAGTTAAATTATCACCATCAGGATCACTAGCAACAACACTCAAAGAGGCGTTCTGGTTTACAAAATCACGCTGATCTTCAATAGAATTAACGATTGGTGCACGATTAGTCTGAAATACCGACCAATTAAAGGTCTCAGTATCAGCACCTTGATTACCATCATTAACATTAACAGTTACAAAATTATTACCTACTTGAGTTACTGTTCCACTAATAAGACCTGTAGATGGGTTTATGCTAAGGCCTTGTGGTAAACCAGTTGCGCTGTAACTTAAGGTGTCATTATCTTGATCTGCAGCAACGACAGCTAAACTAACCGGAGTTGACAATTCATCTGATTGATTACTAATCGGCTGGATTATTGGATCATTATTTAATGGCGCTACACCAGCAGTCCAATCACGTGGACGGATCTTAAAATGATTCCAATGC
>CAYPMT010000208.1:0-2445 GCA_964411875.1 uncultured Kangiellaceae bacterium | reverse complement strand
TCTAGAAAATGAAAGTTCACTTTCACAACATCATCAACCCATATAAAGTCTCTTAGTTGCTCGCCGTCTGCATAACCTCCACTACCACCAAACAATTTAACAAAACCTTGATCATTAAACTGATTAAAGAAATGATATGCCACAGATGCCATGCGCCCTTTATGCGACTCACCCCTCCCATAAACATTAAAATAACGAAGACCAACAACTTGTGACTCAACTTTGTTCCAGTTTTTTCTCAGGTAACGGTCGAACAATAATTTTGAATAAGCATAAGCATTTAATGCCTGCTCATATGCTGGTTCTTCAATAAAAGTCTCATTGCCGCCATAAGTCGAAGCAGATGACGCATAGATGAACTGAGCTTTATGGTGCTGGCAATAATGAAATAACTCTTTGGTGTACTCATAGTTATTTTCCATAATGTACTTGCCATCTGCTTCCATAGTGTCAGAACAAGCACCTTCGTGAAATACCGCTGTAATACCTTCTAAACTTTTACAATTAGTTTTTATCTTCTCGATAAAAACATCTTTATCCATATAGTCAGTAAAGTCACAGTCTTGAATATTTCTACATTGGTTACCATCGGTTAAATCATCGACCAATAAAATATCATTAATTCCGCGCTCATTTAAACCGCGAACGATATTTGAACCAATAAACCCTGCTCCACCTGTGACTACTAACATATAACCTCTAAACTTTTTTCTTTTTTAGCTTCTTTTAACTTCTGATAAATGGTCAATAATTTCATTCATTGTCACGGTTGCCGTGCCGACTTTACCTACTACCACGCCAGCTGCCGCATTCGCTAACTCTAATCGCTGCTTGTTTTCCATGTCTGAGACAAGCGCCAACGCAATAGTAGAAATCACCGTATCACCCGCACCACTCACATCGTAAACTTCACGAGCTTGTGCTGGTGAATGAATATGTTGATCATCAATAAATAAGCTCATACCTTTTTCACTGCGAGTGACCAGCAATGCCGACAAACCTAATTGTTCTTTTAATTTAAACGCTTTCTCTTCAAGCTGCTCATCCGAGTTAATTTCACCCACAACACCACAGAACTCTTTTAAGTTAGGCGTGATTAAGCTTGCTCCTTTATAACGAGAAAAGTCACTGCCTTTAGGGTCAAGAACAACTGGAGTGTTTTGCTCTTTCGCCATCGCAATCATTTTAGACACATGACGCAAACCGCCTTTACCGTAATCAGATAGGATGACGACATCTGCACTAGAAAGAAGTTTTTCATAACTGCCCAGGCAACGAGACAGCACTTCATCATCTGGCTCTTTCTCAAAATCGGCTCTTAATAGCTGCTGATTTTGAGCAACCATACGCAGTTTCTCAGTTGTCTGAAGGCTCTTATCATATTTAAACTCAACTTGAACGCCAAAGCCTTCAACCAACGATGCTAGCTCTCTTCCGGTCGTATCGTCACCAACCACAGACAATAGTGTTGCTTGCGCACCTAAGGAGTTAATATTATTTGCAACATTGGCAGCACCGCCAGCACGTGACTCTTTTTTGTTCACAGCCAAAACAGGCACAGGCGCTTCTGGAGAGATTCGATCAACCGAACCAAACCAGTATCGATCCAGCATAACATCGCCAACAATTAATACGTTAACGCCGTTAAATAATGAAAGGTCAATTTTTTGCATAAAACTTTATATTAATTACTTTTTGGGGGCTTTATTTACGACCAATGCCGTAATAATCAAAACCATTTTCTCTAATTTGAGCCGGGTCAAAAATATTTCGACCATCAAAAATAACTGGAGAAGCCATCAATGACAACATCTTATCAAAATCTGGGCTACGGAACGTCTTCCACTCTGTCACCACAATCAAACCATCTACACCATCAAGTGTCTGATAGTAATCATCGTTCAACGCAAAATCATCTCTTTCACCATAAATGCGAACCGCTTCTTCACCCGCAACCGGATCATAAGCAACCACTTTCGCGCCGCGCTCCCACAAGCCTTCAATCACCACGCGGCTTGGCGCTTCACGCATGTCGTCGGTATTCGGTTTAAATGCCAAACCCCAAACTGCAAACGTCTTACCTTTAATATCGTTATCAAAGTGCCTATCCACTTTCGTTAACAATACTGACTTTTGATCTTCGTTAACCGCTTCAACCGCATCAAGAATACGCGCATTATAGCCTTCTTGTTTAGCGGTTCTATGTAGCGCCTGAACATCTTTCGGGAAGCAAGAACCACCATAACCACAACCAGGGTAGATAAAGTGATAACCAATACGTGGATCAGAACCGATGCCTTTGCGTACTAACTCAATATCCGCATCTAGCTTTTCAGCCAGATTAGATAACTCATTCATAAATGAAATCTTGGTTGCCAGCATTGCATTCGCAGCATACTTTGTTAATTCAGCAGATGGAATATCCATGAAAATCAATCGATCATG
>CAYPMT010000207.1:0-2453 GCA_964411875.1 uncultured Kangiellaceae bacterium | reverse complement strand
AACCACTACAAATTAATTCTACCAGCTCACCTTTTGTTATTTTAATTGTTGGCGTTAACGGTGTAGGTAAAACTACAACAATCGGAAAACTGACCCATCAGTTTATTGCTCAAGGCAAATCGGTTATGTTAGCCGCTGGCGATACGTTTCGTGCTGCTGCAGTTGAGCAACTTAAAGCTTGGGGCGAACGCAATGACGTGCCAGTTGTTGCACAACACACAGGCGCTGATAGTGCTTCAGTCATTTTTGATGCAGTCGAAGCCGCCAAAGCACGCCAAGTTGATGTTGTGATTGCAGATACCGCAGGACGTTTACATACCAAAAGTAATTTGATGGAAGAGCTCACAAAAGTTAAACGCGTTATTGGAAAAGTTGACCAACACGCCCCCCATGAAGTGATGTTGGTGGTTGATGCCGGCACAGGACAAAATGCACTGGTTCAAGCAGTGGAATTTAATAAAGCGGTTGAGTTATCGAGCGTTACCATTACCAAACTTGATGGCACAGCTAAAGGTGGTGTAGTCTTTGCGTTAGCCGATAAAATGAAACTCCCCATTCGTTATATTGGGGTGGGTGAAAGCAAAGAAGATTTAAGAGTTTTTAGTGCTAAAGACTATATTGATGCGCTATTTGACTAAGTATCTATTTTCACTCAAGAGTCACTTTATCTATGAATAAAACCGCTAGGAATTTATTTTTATGATTCGATTTATTTATGATGGGTATTGTTTATGATTGAATTTGCAGAAGTTTCTAAACGTTATCCAAACGGTCAAGAGGCTTTAAGGCAAGTCAATCTACAAATTGCTGATGGCGAAATGGCTTTTTTAACTGGCCACTCAGGCGCTGGCAAAAGTACCTTATTAAAATTAATTTGCTTGATGGAACGTGCAACGACTGGCCAAGTTATTGTTAACGGCAAAAACTTAAATCGTACTAGCCGCCGAAAAATTCCAAGCGTTCGCCGTGATATTGGCATGATCTTTCAAGATCACCGTTTACTGTTTGATCGTAGTGTCTTTGACAACGTTGCTTTACCTTTAATGATCGCAGGTCACTCGCATCGTGAAATTGGACGACGTGTGCGTGCTGCACTTGATAAAGTTGGTTTGTTATCCAAAGAAAAAAATCTACCTATTATGTTATCCGGCGGCGAACAACAAAGAGTTGGCATTGCACGAGCTGTTGTTAATAAACCACCACTTTTACTAGCTGATGAGCCAACGGGAAATCTTGACCCTGATCTTTCTGCTGAAATTATGCACTTGTTTGAACAGTTTAATCAGGTTGGTGTTAGCTTATTAATTGCCTCTCATGATTTAAGTTTAATTGCCAAATTACGCCACCGAATTCTAGTTATGAAAGACGGTCGTTTGGTCGAAGATCAAGTTGATTCAGATGACGGAGATAATCATGAGTAAGGAACAAGCTAGAGGTGCTCAAATCTCCCAAAGCGTCACTTTAGGCTCTCGCTTTAATATGCTTATTCGTCTACATAAAATTGAAGCAAAACGAAGCATTGTTGATATTTTTAGCAGTCCTATTTCTAACTTTATGACTGTGCTGGTTATTGCGATTGCTTTAGCTCTACCTGCCGGTTTACAAATTTTGCTGGATAATGGAAAGACGCTTTCTAATAGTTGGGATGGTGCAAGCCGTATTTCGCTTTATTTAAAAACCAATGTTTCTCAGCAACAACTAACGACACTCGCTGAAACAATCAAACAAAAACCAGGCGTTAGTCAGGTTGAAATGATTACTCAAGAACAAGCACTTGATGACTTTAAAACCCGCTCAGGATTTGCCGATGCAATCGCTCAACTGGATTACAATCCATTGCCACCGGTTTTAATTATTCAACCTTATTCCACACACACATCACCAGAAGCTTCTGAAAAAATGTTATTAGAGTTTCAAAAAATTCCACAAGTTGAGCTGGCTAAGCTTGATCTTGATTGGGTTCGTAAACTCCATGCATTATTACAGCTAGCCGAAAAAGTCGCTTCTGCCTTGGGGCTTGCTTTAGCCATAGCTGTTTTATTGATTGTTGGTAATACCATTCGGCTGTCAGTACAAAATCGTCGTGATGAAATTGAAGTGGTTAAACTAGTCGGGGCCACTGATGCTTTTATTCGTCGCCCTTTTCTGTATACAGGCTTTTGGTATGGATTAATTGCAGGCATTTTATGTTGGTTATTACTTACTATCTCTTTAGCCTTTTTAAAACAACCTATTCAAAATTTAGCGGGACTTTATGAAAGCCAATATAACCTGAGTGGACTCAGCTGGCTGCAAAGTTTTCAGCTTATCGGCTTAAGTTGTGGCTTAGGACTATTAGGCTCTTGGCTTAGTGTTGGTCGTCATATTCAGCAAATAGAGCCGCGGTAATGCCATTTTTCCGTCAGAATCGAATATATTAAAAAAATCAATCGTAACCTATTGATAAATTATAT
>CAYPMT010000206.1:0-2485 GCA_964411875.1 uncultured Kangiellaceae bacterium | reverse complement strand
GTTACTTTTAGTGACTATAGTAACCGGGTGTTTATATTCGTATAGCACCTCTAAAAGTTGTTGAGTTAACTTAAGTTTTTTTTCCATAGGTTGATAAGCGTCAGTATTAATGCCGAGAGCAATGGGTTCACAGCGATAGTTTTTTTTGTTCAGCTCTTTGCGTAATAACGAGACAGCATTTTGTTTATAAAAAAGCTGGGTTTCAAAGTCGAGACCAGGCGATAGCTCGAGGTAGGCATGAGTGGATCTAGCAAAGCAATAAATGCAGCCATGCTCACAACCTCGGTAAGGATTAATTGATTGGTTAAATCCAACATCAGGTGACTTATTACGAGAAATAATACTTTTTGCTGTTTCGGCACTGACAATCGTTTGGATGGTTTGGGCAGGCTCATCTTGTTCCCAACCATCATCGACTAATTCATAAGCAAGCTTTTCAAAACGTCCTGAAATATTGGTTAACGCACCTCGCCCTTTATGGACTGCTGGGGTTTTAAATGAATTCATAATTTAACTAGTTGTATGAGTAGTGTTTGATGGAATAATAATTCTACTGAGTTAGAGAAACAAGTCTATTTATGAGATAAGTTGAAAAATGTTGATTGGGTTAACGAATTGAAATAAATCTATAAAAATATCGAGCTAATGTGAGATATTCAGTAAACATTTGATTAAGGAATAAGTACACTATGAACCTAATCTAGATATTACATAATGTATTTTCTTGATGGTTGCTTTTACAGTAGCTTATAGTTGAATTGGAGAAGGATAAATGGAAGACTCGTTAAAAGCGCAGCAGTTAGTTAAGCGCTTTATTTGGTTATTAAGAGAGTATGAAAAAAATCAAGAGCAAATGGTTTTGGATGAGCTTAATCAAATTAATGCGGATTACTCTATTGCCAACGGTGGCGGTGATTTATTTAAAGTAAGCGAATCTTCTCATTTAAGAAGTGAGTTTAAGCAAGTACTCTAAAACATATACAAATAGTTCCCATAAAAGATTTTCACCTAGTAGTTATAAATGCTAGCATTAACTGGCTATGAATTTATATATTGAACACCTGTGGCAGCGAAATAAGCCATCTTTTAATAAATTAGGTCTAGAGTCTCTTGAGAAAAAATACGGTATATTGTTTCCTCAAGAGTTTATTGATTTTTTTAGTAAAAATTTTGGTTCTATGCCATTTAAAAAGCACATTAGTACTGGTATAGGTGATGATGTTGCTGGCTTTTTTTTACATGTTCAAGATTTATCTATTACCAATGAAAATAGAGTGTTTGATATAAGGTACCAAGTAGAAAAAATAAGGGAGCAGTCCTCTGAAAAGCTTATACCTTTCATGATAACTGAAAACCTAAACTTTGTGTGCTTTTGCTTTGAGAATAGTTCTAATGATCCGGATGTCATTTTATTATTAACAGATTTGCTTGACTTGGGTTATGAACGAGCCACTAGATTTGTTTCTGAGAACTTTGTGTTTTTTTTAGAAGATTTAGCAAAATAAAAACAGTTAGATAGTTGTGTCCAATAAGCATTGTCCTAGACTATCCTTTTCTGAATAAATACGTATTTGTTAAGCTAATAACAATTAAACTTACAGTAAAACCTCCTAAAACTACTTGTATAACTAGTTCTTTAGTATCAATGTTAAATTCGTAGGTATGAAAATTCAGATTTAATCATTAAAAGGGGTATTTTTGTAGCAAAGTTAAAGTATTACTTTAACTTTAGGCTCTAAGATTCTGAATTCATTTCTAATTAAATATTTACTTCAAAACAATCCATATAAAACTAGCTAAGTCTTTGTGAAATAAGCAACTTTTCTGCTTTTTTCTAGCGTGTTTTGCTTGACAAAATACCGCTTCACTACCTATAGTGCAACGAAGTGGAGAAAAGTGTCATTTTGTGTAATAAAGTGGTTAATTTTAAAATTAACTCATAACAACCAAGGCGAAAACTGTGTTTCGTGGAGCTAACTCAATCAATTTAGACTCAAAAAGTCGTATTGCGATACCGGCTAAGTATCGCGATAGCATTATTGATTTTGCCCAGTCCCACATGGTTATTACTTGTGACCCTTATGAAAAATGTTTATTAGTTGTTCCTCTCCCACATTGGTGTGAGCTAGAAGAATATTTGAGCTCACTCTCTAATTCTAATGAAGCTAATCGGATTATTAAGCATATCATGCTTGGTCACGCGACTGAAGTTGATATGGATGCTAGTGGACGTTTACTGATCCCAAGCATTTTGCGAGAACGTATTGGTTTAGTGAAAGAAATTAGACTTAATGGTGAAGGTAAAAAATTCAAACTTTGGGATGAAGCTGAGTGGAATAGAATTAGCGATGAAGGTTTCGCGACACTTTCCAGCGGCAAATTTAAACCAGAAGATTTACCTGAACTTGTTTATTAGTAATGCAGCAGTCGGCACAGCATGTCAGTGTTTTATTAAATGAAGCAATTGATGGATTAAACATAAAAC
>CAYPMT010000205.1:0-2507 GCA_964411875.1 uncultured Kangiellaceae bacterium | reverse complement strand
AGTTGATCGAACTTAAAAGAAAAATGCTCAAACCGATCAGCTTGGGCAAACAACTGATCAACCCTTGTATTTTTTAAGTCTTCATCAAAATGCTTTTGCAGCGCAGCCCAATGAATAGATTGAGTTAAATTCATTTTTTATTATCTTATTTTATAAACTAACGACTATTTTAATGTCACAAGAAAGTCATTAAATTCTGAGCCTTTTTCTTTATGTCTTAGGCCATATTCAACAAAAGCTTTCATATAACCCATTTTGGAGCCACAGTCGTGAGATTTGCCTGTCATATGAAAAGCCTCAACCTTTTCTTGCAACATTAAAGTTGCAATAGCATCAGTTAATTGAATTTCATCACCAGCACCCGGCGCAGTTGAGTCTAATAAATCCCATATTTTTTCAGATAAAACATAACGACCAACAACAGCCAAATTAGAAGGCGCTTCATCAACTGATGGTTTTTCTACAACTTCGGTCATTTGAGCAGAACCACCTGGCTCCAACTCAGCACCTCCGCAGTTAACTATGCCATAATCTGACACATGTTCTCGAACAACAGGCTCAACCATAATTTGACTAACTTTAGTTTCATTAAAGCGATTAACCATAGCCGATAAATTATCTTGACTTAAATTGGATAACTGATCATCGATTAAAACATCAGGCAAAACAACAGCAAAAGCTTCATCACCAACTAGCGGTCTAGCCGTAGCAACAGCATGACCAAGCCCCTTAGCCTCACCCTGACGTACATGCATAATCGTCACATCTTTAGGGCATATTGCCTGAATTTCATCCAATAACTGACGCTTTACCCGTTTTTCTAAGGTCGTTTCTAACTCAAATGATTTATCAAAATGGTTTTCAATGCTATTTTTCGAAGCATGTGTCACGAGAACAACTTGTTTAATTCCCGCCGCCGCACACTCATTAACAATATATTGAATAAGGGGCTTATCCACTATAGGTAGCATTTCTTTAGGGATAGCCTTGGTTGCTGGCAACATACGAGTCCCAAGACCCGCCACAGGTATAACAGCTTTAGTGACTAATTTACTCAAATGATACTCCTTAGTAAAAAATCGAGGCTCAATACTAAACTGGCCTTGATAACATGAATTTATCGGTATTATACCAAATAAAAAGGCGCATTTAACGCGCCTTGGAGAGTTTATAGTATTTCTAGTTATAAATTATGACAAAGTTTTGAATCTAAGCACATTATTTTTATCCTTATCTTCATGCCACAAAAGATCACAAACCGCATGTTGAGGGTTATAACCAGTTGGTATTTTAAGCAATAGTTGAACTATTCCCTCACAATGCATTTCCTCGCAAAGCTCATTCAGCAAAATTAACGCTCGATGCATATCAATCCAAGGTAAAAAGTCCTCCTCAGCACTCATAATTTTTGAATGGTTTGTTCCTATTACATTTTCACCAATCAATAGCTCTTCATAAAGCTTCTCTCCTGGCCTTAAGCCTGAGTACTGTATTTCAATGTCTCCCTGGGGGTTAGCAGTATTTTTAAGCGTAAGACCCATTAAATGAATTAATCTTTCAGCTAATTCAACGATTTTTACTTGCTCTCCCATATTCAAAACAAACACATCACCACCTTTGCCCATGGCTCCAGCCTGTATAACCAATTGGGCTGCCTCTGGAATTGTCATAAAGTAGCGAATAATATCTTTATGAGTTACCGTAACCGGACCACCAGATTTAATTTGTTCACGGAAAAGTGGTACCACCGAACCAGAAGAATCCAACACATTGCCAAAACGCACCATAGTAAAAACTGTTTTTTCTCCACGACTATTGATTGACTGTAAGACTAATTCAGCTAAACGTTTAGACGCCCCCATAATATTAGTTGGTCTTACCGCCTTGTCAGTCGAGATAAGAACAAACCTTTCAACTCCAGCTTCAACGGCAGCTTCCGCCGCATACCAAGTACCAAATACGTTATTTCTAACACCTTCAATAATATTATGTTCAACAATCGGCACATGCTTATAGGCAGCTGCATGATAAACTGTTTGCACTTGATAACACTGCATCGCATTAATTAATCTATTCTTATGTTGAACTGAACCTAATAAAGGAATAATTTTCACGGTCAAACTATCTTTTTGGGCCTGTTTTCTTAATTCCTTTTCTATCGAATATAAAGCAAACTCTGAAAGCTCATATAAGACCAGCACTTTAGGTCTCAATAAAATAATTTGCCTACACAACTCTGAACCTATTGATCCTCCTGCACCAGTAACCATAACAACCTTGCCAGCAATATTAGCATTAAGAAGTTTTTCATCCGGCTGAACTGAATCTCTGCCTAATAAATCAGCAATATCCAACTCTTGCAACTGCTCAATTTTTACATGACCATCAACAAGCTCTTCCATTGATGCTATGGTCTTAACCTTAACTGGGTACTTTTCTAATCTTGAAAGAATTTCAGAACGCTTAGAGTGACTAACAGATGGAAGTGCTAATAAAATCTCTTTAAC
>CAYPMT010000204.1:0-2513 GCA_964411875.1 uncultured Kangiellaceae bacterium | reverse complement strand
AATGGAAAGACGGTGGTATTCTATATTCTCCAGCAATGCGTTAATTGCTAAGATTAAAATGGAGCGCAATTTGCGCTCCTTTTTTTATTCCTAATATTTTTTGATTAAGAGTATCGATCAACGCTGATTATTGCTTTTGTTGTATCTAAGCAGCAATTTAATAGAACGATCAATTAATTAGGGGACCAAGTAAGTTCAAACAAGCTTAATAAAGGACATCTTTGTGTTCCAAAAGAAAACAACTGAAGAAATAAAGGCTGCAACTAAACCGACACTGTCGGGTGAAAGTACGGCGTTTTATAATAATCCAAGACATCGCTCGACCATTTACCAAATATTGTTGGTAGCAGCTGTTGTCTATTTTTTCTACGCGATTATTTCTAATTCCATCGCTAATATGGAAGCGCGTGGTATTAAAAGTGGTTTTAGCTTTTTAAGCGCCGCTGCAGGATACGACGTATTAATGTCGTTAATATCCTTTGAGTCTACCGACTCATATTTAAGAATTTTTATAGTAGGTGTACTTAACACCATACTGGTTTCAATTATCGGCATATTCTTTGCCACTATTTTAGGCTTCATCTTTGGTGTTGCTTACTTCTCGCCAAACTGGTTGATTCGTAAAGTCTCTATCGTTTATGTAGAGATATTTCGAAATATTCCCTTATTGCTACAAGTTTTCTTTTGGTACTTTGCTGTATTGTCAGCACTACCAAGTGCGAGAGAGAGCCTGAGTATAGGTGAGGCAGTATTCCTAAACGTTAGGGGATTGTATTTACCTAAGTTGATCGGTGAGTCTGGCTCTGGTTTGGTGTATACGGCTATAGCCATCGCAGTGATAGCTATCTTTGTGTTACGTCGTTGGGCAGCTAAACGCCAAGAAATAACAGGTCAGCAGTTCCCGGTCTTAAAAACAGCCTTAGGTATTTTAATTGGCTTACCACTACTGATGTTATTAGTGACAGGCGCGCCTTTCCAAGTTGAGTATCCAGAATTAAAGGGTTTTAATTATCGAGGCGGTACTACTATTATTCCTGAGCTAATGGCTTTGTCGATTGCTTTGTCAGTTTACACAGGTGCATTTATAGCTGAAGCAGTTCGAGCAGGTGTGCAATCAGTACCGAAAGGGCAAACGGAAGCGGCTAGAAGTATAGGGCTTCCAGAGAATCGTATTATGTCTCTAGTGGTCGTTCCTCAAGCAATGCGAGTCATTGTGCCAATGTTGAATAGTGAGTATCAGAGTTTGGTTAAAAACTCGACACTAGCTGCTGCGATTGGTTATCCAGACTTGTTTAATGTATTCGTTGGTACAGCCTTAAATCAAACAGGGCAAGCTATCGAAACTATATTTATGGCGTTGATCGTTTACTTTGCGGTCAATATGTTGATTTCATTTGTGATGAACCGCTTTAATCAAAGCGTGTCTTTGACGGAAAGGTAGGTTCTTATGAGTAAACACAAACAATCTATTCAATATCAATTTACTGACCCACAGCCAGCACCTTCCCAAACAGTTGGGCCAGTGGCTTGGATTAAAGGGAATCTTTTTTCTTCATTATTTAATTCAGTGGCAACCTTGTTGATTGCTTTCTTTTTGTTTAAGACTTTGCCTGGCATATTAAATTGGGCAGTTTTCTCAGCAACATGGACAGGAGAGAATCAAGATGCCTGTGTCGGTGATGGCGCTTGTTGGGTATTTATTAAGGCATGGTCGCAGCAGTTTTTTTACGGTAGTTATCCAATAGATCAAGTTTGGCGGATTAACTTATCTCTAATATTGTTAGTGTTAGTACTACTTGCAGCTTTCACATTGCCAAAACATCTTAGAAATAAAATTAGTGTGCCAGCATTTTTGTTATTGCCTTTCGTATGCATAGCAATACTGGACGGCCGTCTGTTTGGCTTAGAGTATGTTAGTACAGATTATTGGGGTGGTTTTTCACTGAATGTGATGATGGCTGCAGCCGCCATTATTATGGCGTTTCCATTAAGCTTCCTTTGGGCTTTAGGGCGGCGTTCAGATATGCCGTTAGCTAGAACGATATGTGTCATTTTTATTGAATTTTTTCGTGGTGTACCTGTTTTAGCCTTATTCTTTATGGGTTCAGTGATGCTGCCTTTATTCTTCGCAGAAGGTACTAACGTTGATAAGTTAATTCGAGTATGGATCGTGCTTATATTGTTTATGTCGGGTTATATGGCAGAAGTATTCCGTGGTGGTTTTCAAGCTGTACCAAAGGGGCAGTATGAAGCGGCGGATGCAATTGGTCTTAGCTTCTGGCAGAAAACATTATTAATTAGTTTCCCTCAAGTTGTGAAAGTGTCTATGCCGAATATTTTGGCGACATTTGTGATGTTGTTTAAAAACACCACATTCTTGTTAATTATTGGTATTCCAGAAATGCTACAAACATTGCAAACAGCATTATCTAACTCTTATTGGTTGGGTGGTCATGCTGTTGAAGGTTATGTGTTTGTAGGTGTGGTTTTTTGGTGTTGTTGTTTTGGAATGT
>CAYPMT010000203.1:0-2539 GCA_964411875.1 uncultured Kangiellaceae bacterium | reverse complement strand
TAAACTTTTTATTTTCATAGCTTATTACCTAACTGTTCTTTTAAAAAATTAATCAAAGTACTTATTTTAAAAGGAAGATAATCAGCATCTGGATATATTGTCCATACTCCTTCATCAGCAGCTTGGTATTCTTCGAGTAGAGTCGTTAGTTTGCCAGCATCTATATAGGGTTGAACATAGTAGTCAGGTAGTTGAATTAAACCGATACTTTTTAGTGCTGCGTTGGTTAAGCCGTGACCACTATTACATCGAAGCCTACCATGAATACGAATGTATTCACTTTTACCGCGATTTTGAAAATGCCAATGATTTGCTGTTCCTATTAGACAATTGTGTTGTTGCAGTTCTTTTAGTGTGGATGGCCTCCCGTTTTTTTGCAGGTAAGCAGGAGATGCGCACACATAAAGTGTACGAGATGTCAGTTTTCTAGCAACAAATCGAGAATCGTCTAATTTCCCCAGACGAATCGCTAAGTCATATCCATCATTGAGCAGATCCGCTCGTGTATTGCTGAGATCTAGTTGTATTTCGATATCAGGGTGGGCTAGCAAAAAGTCATTAATAACAGGAGTTATGACTTCTTCTCCATAGGTAATGGGTGCTGAAATGCGTATTTTCCCACTGAGCTTATTATGCAAGCTGGCGGTAATATCCTCAGCTTCTTTTAAATCATCCAATACTTTCTTACAGCGTTTATAGTAAATAGCTCCGCTTTCAGTTAAAGAAACTTTGCGTGTTGTGCGGTGGAATAATTTGATTTTTAACCGCTCTTCTATTGCGCTGACTTGCCTGCTGACTTGAGCAACTGATATACGAAGCTTTTTAGAAGCTGAGGTGAAGCTTTCTGTCTCTGCTACTGCAACAAATTCGCAGACTCCATCCCATATACTCATTATTACTCCACAGTAAAAATGTATTGCAAAAAAGACATATTAACACCTTATAGGAAAACATATATAGTCACTTTGCTTATTTATAGGGTGGCAAGAAGTTTGTCTTTCCATAACATTTCCTAAATTTATTTAATTTTGATAAAGAGGTCAATAATGAAAAAAATCTTATTCTCAATACTAGTTAGTACTATGCTATCTGTTCCTGCAATTGCATCAGTCTGTGATGATTTACCTAACCACGCTCAAGTTCAGTCTGCATTAAAATCTGTTGTAAAAACAACCAGTAATGAAGTTAATGGTGGTTTAGAGTTAAATATGTGGGTAAGCATTGTTGCGCGTGATGGAACCGTTTGTGTCGTTGCTAAAACAGGTAAAAATGCCGGTGACCAATGGCCAGGTAGTCGAGTTATTGCTGCCCAAAAGGCGAATACAGCGAATGCTTTCAGCCTTCCTGGGTTGGCTTTATCGACTGCAAATCTATGGAAAGCGACACAACCAGGCGGTAGCCTTTTTGGTTTGCAATTGAGTAATCCAGTGAATACCGATGTGGCTTACAGAGGGCAATCAAGCCAACATGGTCTAAAAAATGATCCGATGCTCGGTGGCAAAATTGGTGGAGTCAATGTCTTTGGTGGAGGGCTTGCACTCTATAATAAAGAAGGTCAAATCATTGGAGGTCTGGGTGTTAGTGGTGATACTTCTTGCGCAGATCATAATATTGCTTGGAAAACTCGAGATAAACTCAAGTTGGATTATGTTCCTGCAGGCGTTTCTGTTAATAAAGATGATAATATAATTTATGATGCCACTAATGGTTTTTCTCACCCAGAATGTGGTGGTAGTGAAAAAGCCATTGCTGAAAAATTATCTGTTACTCATGCAATCAATCGATAACTTGGCGTTTAATCCTTTTTTATCGATAACGACGGTGGCTTAACGCCTCCGTCTTT
This sequence comes from uncultured Kangiellaceae bacterium, assembly GCA_964411875.1. Lineage (GTDB taxonomy): Bacteria > Pseudomonadota > Gammaproteobacteria > Enterobacterales > Kangiellaceae > Aliikangiella. Next base: position 696 of record CAYPMT010000203.1, on the reverse strand, counting down.
CTTTGAATACTTACCTTAGGTTATTATTCATTTAAATATCTAATTCCGTGTCCGAATTAATATGCGTCGTACAAGTTAAAATAAAGCCATCTTGTTTATCTTCTGCTTGTAAACCTGCTTCATTTTCTGTATTAGTTTCACCAGCTATTTTTTTAACTAAACAAGCGCCACAGTTACCCGCACGACAAGCTGAGTCAATAGCCACATTTTCTTGCTCGAGTCTTTCGAGTAAAATTTCTTCTTCACTCACCTGAATAACTTTACCGGATTTTTTCAATGTGACCTGAAAAGTTTGCGATTGTTTTTCTTCCGTTTGTAATATTTTTTGTTGTTCTAATTGGGCTTTTTTCTTGCCGCCTGGATCAAAAGTTTCATCATGATACTTATCCATATTAAAATTTAATTCCTGCAAACATTGTTTCACTTGCTGCATAAAACCATCCGGGCCACAACAAAAAATAGTTCTGTCATTAATATCAGCAACCATTTCGATTAAGCTTGCTTTATTGACTCGTCCACGACGACCTAACCAGTTTTCCGATGAACCCGGCTGAGTACAACTAACCTCTAGCTGAAAATTTTTGTGTTGATGATCAAGTAAAACCAACTCTCGCCTAAAAATAATATCTGACACTGCACGCGACCAGTTAAGAAAAACAATATCCTTATCACTGGCTTGATCACACCAAAACCTTG
>CAYPMT010000202.1:0-2560 GCA_964411875.1 uncultured Kangiellaceae bacterium | reverse complement strand
AGAAAAACTTGATAAGTCGACCTGGCAACTACTTGACGATGTTGATAGTTTGCAAGTTAATTATCAAGTCTATGCTTGGGATTTATCTGTTCGTTCAGCCCATCTAGATAACCAACACGGCTTTTTTAATGGCACGAGTTTATTTTTAGCGATTAAAGGTTATGAAAATAAAGCCCATCAACTTCATTTAAAAAAATCAACCTTAGCTCAGCAAAATAATTGGGTGGTTGCGACTTCAATGTCTCCAGTTAATATTGACACTTTGGGTTTTGGTGACTATAAAAGCATTGATTATGATGAGTTGATTGATCATCCCTTTGAATTTGGCGATTTAACAAAAGTTGAATTTGATGTTTGTGGTGTACCGCATAAAATGTTTTTTACTGAAGCGCCAAAACGTGTTGATTGGCAACGAGTAGCCAATGATGTTAAAAAAATCTGCGAAACAGAAGTGGCTTTTTGGGGTGAAGAAAAACCGCCGTTTGAACAATATGTGTTTATGACTTTTGTGCAAAAACAGGGCTTTGGTGGTTTAGAGCATCGTTCTTCAACTGCATTACACTGTGGTTTTAATGATCTACCTAAGCTTGGTGAGAATAGGGATAACTTATCATCAGACTACATGACTTTTTTGGCGCTCTGTAGCCATGAGTATTTTCATAATTGGAATGTTAAGCGAATTAAACCAGCTCGTTTTATTCCGATGGATATGTCGCAAGAAGTTAACACGGAGCTTCTATGGTTTTTTGAAGGGATTACGGCTTATTACGATAAGTTGTTTACAGCTAGATCAAAGGTTGTCAAAGCCAGTGATTATTTGGATATGCTAGCTCGAAGCATTACGCAGGTAATGCGGAGTAAAGGTAGGCTAAAGCAGAGTGTAACTGAATCAAGTTTTGATGCATGGACTAAATTTTATAAGCAGGATGAAAATGCGATTAATAGTATTGTTAGTTATTACACTAAGGGTTCTCTAGTTGCTTTTTGTTTGGATTTTGAAATTCGTCGTTTGACCAATCAAGAAAAATCACTGGATGATTTGATGCGGCATATTTGGCAAAACTTCGGTAAAAAGAATATTGGTTTAGATGAAAAGCAAGTTCAAGTTCTGGCTGAAGGTATAGTTGGTCAATCAATGAATGATTTTTTCAATCATGCACTTTACTCAACGAATGATGTCGATTTAGAGGCTGTTTTTGATTTATTAGATATTAACTATCAATTAATCCCACAATATTTTAATCGTGAAAAAGGTGGTTTTACTAGCGAAGTAAAACAAAGAAAAACGGTGGCTTTTTTAGGACTAATTCATAAGTCGGACTCGCTGGGCGCTAAAATTCATTCTGTTGTTCAGGGTTCTTGTGGTGCAGAAGCAGGATTATCAAATAGTGATATTATTATTGCTATTGATGATATTCGAGTGACATCAAGTGAGCTTGATCAAACTATTGCCGCTATACCGATTAATGAAAGGATAAAAATTAGTTATTTTAGACGTGAAAGACTTTATCATGTTGAATGTCAATTAACGGCGAGTGATGATAACACTTGTTATTTGAGTTATAAAAGTCAACAACCAAGTGAAAATGTATTAGCATGGTTAAATTATTCTTAATTTAAAACCCTTGATCTTACAGAGAAATAATAATGAAAATAATCAGTTTTAATATTAACAGTTTACGAGCAAGGCCTCATCAGTTAGAAGAGCTTGTTAAGTCACATGAACCAGATGTGATTGCATTACAAGAAACTAAAGTAAATGATCCCGATTTTCCACATGATATGATTGAGTCTGTTGGCTATCATGCAACATTTCATGGACAAAAAGGTCACTATGGAGTGGCGACTCTAAGCAAGGAAAAACCTTTATCTTTTGAAAAAGGTTTTCCTAATGACGAAGAAGATGCTCAAAGACGTGTTGTTATTACTGAGCACCAAGGGAAAACTGATAGTGTTTTTGTGTTTAATGGCTATTTTCCCCAGGGTGAATCTCGTGATCATCCTAAAAAATTTCCGGCGAAAGAAAAGTTTTATCAAGACTTAAATGATTATTTATCTACAAAGCGGCTAAAGAAAAATTGGGCGGTTGTTGGTGATATGAATATTTCATTTAAAGATCAAGACATTGGTATTGGAGAAAAAAATGCCAAGCGTTGGTTACAAACCGGCAAGTGTAGTTTTCTACCAGAAGAAAGACAGTGGCTACAAGAAATCGTTGATAAAGGTTTGCATGATACCTTTAGAAAATTTCATGCGGAGACTGATGATCGTTTTAGCTGGTTTGATTATCGTAGCAAAGGTTTTGATGATGATCCCAAGCGAGGCTTAAGGATTGATCTGATTTTAGCAACCCAAGACCTTTATGAAAAATGTCTAGAGGTAGGGATTGATTATGATATTCGTGGTATGGAAAAACCCAGCGACCATGCGCCAGTTTGGGCTAAATTTGATATTTAATAATAATACTTAACAGACCTAAGAGTTTGGGATAAGTTATGTCAGAAGGTTTAATAAAAAATAATTTAATAGAAAGTCGACTGCCTACTATAGGCACCAGTAT
>CAYPMT010000201.1:0-2602 GCA_964411875.1 uncultured Kangiellaceae bacterium | reverse complement strand
GCGAAAAGAATTTTTAAAGAAAACAAACATAAATCATATCTAGCAATAGTCTCCTAGGTGCTACTATCAAGTGGCATTATGAGAGTTGTGTTTTGAATAAATTCAATTCAAACCATAGGAACATGTCAGTAGGATTGTTATAATCCTGTCTTTATCAAGAGCAAGCTGGAGTTAAGCTTTGTCTAATCAACAGACGAAACAATCTCATTCTAATTTAGGTGTTGTTAATCAAGGCATTGACAGCGCGCCTCAAACTTTCCAAGGTTTGATTATGAGGCTGCAGGAGTTTTGGTCGCAGCAGGGTTGTGTGGTTATTCAACCACTTGATTTAGAGGTGGGTGCAGGAACATTTCATCCAGCAACTTTTTTACGTTCGATTGGCCCTGAGCCTTGGAACTCGGCATATGTGCAACCTTGTCGAAGGCCGACAGATGGCCGCTATGGTGAAAACCCAAATCGTTTGCAGCATTATTATCAATATCAAGTGGTGCTTAAGCCATCACCCAAAAATATTCAGGATCTTTATCTTCAGTCGCTGACTTGCTTGGGTATTGACCCACTTGAACATGATATTCGTTTTGTCGAAGATAATTGGGAGTCGCCAACCCTTGGTGCTTGGGGGCTTGGTTGGGAGGTTTGGCTGAATGGCATGGAGGTCACACAGTTTACTTATTTTCAACAAGTGGGTGGATTAGAGTGTAAACCAGTGACAGGTGAAATTACCTATGGTTTAGAACGAATTGCTATGTATTTGCAAGGTGTTGAGAGTATCTTTGATTTAGTTTGGACTGAAGGGCCGCAAGGTACTGTCAAATATGGTGATGTTTTTCATCAAAATGAAGTTGAAATGTCACAGTATAATTTTGAACACGCAGATGTGGATTATTTATTTAGTTTTTTTGATTATTGTGAACAACAAAGCCAACAGTTAATTGAAAAAGCCCTACCGCTACCAGCCTATGAAATGGTTTTAAAAGCCTCACATGCATTTAATTTGCTCGATGCTCGTCATGCTATTTCGGTGACTGAGAGACAACGTTTTATTTTAAGAGTGCGTTCACTTTCTCGTGCCGTTGCCCAATCCTATTATGATTCAAGAGAAGCGTTAGGTTTTCCTATTTGCAAAGCAATGGAACAGAAAGGAGACTCAAAATGAGTCAGCAAGATTTTTTATTTGAATTAGGTTGTGAAGAGTTACCAACGAAAGCCTTGCCTAAGTTAGCTGCGTCTTTACATGATTATGTCGAATCGTCCCTGAAAGATTTAGACTTGAATTTTTTGTCGAGTGATTGGTTTGCGACACCACGCCGAATTGCTGTGCGTTTTACTCAATTAGATACTGCTCAAAAAGATCGCCAGGTTGAAAAATTAGGCCCTGCAGTTGCGGCAGCGTTTGATGAAAATGGTCAGCCAAAACCAGCTGCTTTAGGTTTTGCTAAGTCATGTGGTGTTGAGCTTGATAACTTAAGTAGAAAAGAAACCAGTAAAGGTGAGCGACTTGCTTTTTTAGATGATGTTAAAGGTGAAGAAACCCAAGAATTACTACCAAACATATTAAAGAAAGGAGTGGCTCAATTACCTGTTCCTAAAAATATGCGTTGGGGTGATTCGTCATCGCAATTTACCCGGCCGGTGCATTGGATTTTAGCGTTATTGGGCGAAGCAGTTGTTCCTATTGAATTGTTTGAACTTCAAGCTTCTAATAAAACCTTTGGTCATCGCTTTCATTCGCCTGAGGCGATTGAAATAGCAAAACCAAAGGATTATGAGTCTAAGTTAGAAAAGGCCAAAGTAATTACAAGCTTTCAAGCACGTAAAACTAAAATTCGAATCCAAGTCGAAGCTTTAGCGAGTGAAAAAAAAGCAAAAGCTATAATTGATGAAGACTTATTAGAAGAAGTTTGTGCTTTAGTTGAATGGCCTGTTGCTTTATTAGGTCAGTTTGATGATGAGTTTTTATCTGTACCTGCTGAAGCTTTAATCACTTCTATGGCGGAACATCAAAAGTATTTTCACCTAGTAGACTCAGATAATAATTTATTGGCCAACTTTATTACTGTAGCTAATATTGAAAGCAAAAAACCAGAGTCGGTGATTGTTGGGAACGAAAAAGTTATTCGTCCTCGCTTGGCTGATGCAAAGTTTTTTTATGATACGGATAAAAAAGTAACTCTTGTGCATCACATAGAAAAACTAAAAACGATTGTGTTTCAAAATAAATTAGGAACGCTTTATGATAAAACTGAGCGGGTAAAACAATTAAGTCAAACAATCGCTAAAGAAATAGGCGTTGATGTTGGTTTAGTTAAACGTGCGGCTGAGCTTTATAAGTGTGATTTGGTGACTAATATGGTCGGTGAGTTTGGAGACTTGCAGGGTATTATGGGACGCTATTACGCGACTAATGATAATGAAGATGCACAAGTTGCAGCAGCCATGGATGAGGTTTATATGCCACGTTTTGCTGGTGACCAATTACCTAAAACCCAAACAGGTTTGGTTTTAGCAATTGCTGAGCGTATTGATACCTTAGTTGGGATTTTTGGTATTAACCAAATTCCAACAGGAACGAAAGATCCTTTTGCTTTAAGGCGAGCGTCTT
>CAYPMT010000200.1:0-2605 GCA_964411875.1 uncultured Kangiellaceae bacterium | reverse complement strand
AAGCGCTTGATAAGCTATTAGAAAACACTGAGCTTATGTATCAGTTTAAAGATGATGCTATTGTTGTCACACAAAAGACAGCCTCTCTTAGCCTTGATGACTTACAAGAGCAAGAGCTTGATAATGACGAAGAGGTTGATAGTGATGAAAACGTTATTAAGGTTACAGGCAAAAAGCGTGTTCTGACTCGTAATCGGGTTGATGGTATTGCGCCAGTTCTTTCTTATGATGTTGAGTATTTTCAGCGCTTTGAACCGAATACATTGGGCGATATGCTTAAGCGAGTTCCCGGCGTTGTTTCAAACAGCTTAGTGTCTTCGAATGCAACAGCGACAGCCAGAGATAGTGAGACAGTTGAGTTTCGGGGGCTTGCCGGTGCTGCTGGTCAGATCTTAATTAATGGTCGCCGTGTGCCTGGTGTCACTGATAGCAATTCCTTGTCATTATCAAGCTTACCTGCGGGCATTATTCAGGAAGTTCAAGTTATTCGAGGTGCTACGGCAAAGTATGCCAATGAAGGGCCAGGCTTAACCATTAATATTATTTTAAAAGATGGTGAGTCGATACAGGGTGATGATGCTTATAGCTATCGCGCCGGTTTACGCCAAAGTGACTCTCAATCTGGTGCTAATCTTGAGTTTGGTAATGCCGGCACAATTGGTGAGGTGGATTACTTTGTTAATTTATCTTATTCCGATCAAAAAACAATTGCGGATACTTTTGGCTTTGATCTCGGTCAGTTTCTAAATTCAGACTTTGAAGTAGATGGTGTTAGTGAAGTCATTCGAGAGTCTCTTTCCGATAACCAAACAGAGCAGCTAGCACTTAATGGTTCACTCAATTATTTATTTGATGATGGTGGCGCTTTAACTACTCAGTTCTTTATATCAAGGAGTGACGCAACAAATCAACAATTTGGGTCAGTGGTTGATAGAAATGATCCTTCAGAAGATAACTTTTCTGAAGTCAAAGGAACCAGTGATACAGATACATACAGTTTGGCTTTTTTATATGATCGAGAACTTGAAAAGGGTAGTTGGAGAGGCCAGTTATCCACCAGTAGAAGTTACAATATTGATGACACTTTTAGGCGACAGGTTAAGCGAGAAGGTTCAAGCCAACTTGTTCCTAATGCTGCCGTGTCTCGAGAAGATTTATTAGAGCTTGATTTTACCCCACAAGGTATCGACGAAACTAAGCGCTCAGAAGTTATTTTAGGGTTTGATTTGGATTGGTCCTTTGATGAGCGTAATAAAATTTTCACCGGTGTGCAGTATGACCGTGCCGATAATAATAATCAGTCTAATTTGCGCCTGTTTGATATAAGGGATGTATTCGAAGGGTCGGATGGTTACGAGCCAGCTCTTCTCGGTGATAATGAACGATTTGATCAAACTGAAATTGAAGAAACACTTGCGGCTTATATCGAATATGAAGTTGATCTTATCCATGACTTATCTATGAATATAGGTGCCCGCTATGAGTTAAGAGAGAGTGAAAGCAAGTCTTTTAAAGAAATTCTTCGACGAGTTAATGGTGTTGATAGGCGAGTAGGTATCGATGAGGTGGAAGACCCTATAAAGGGAGAATCAACGACGCTCACGCCTTCCGTGTTGTTTAAGTACTCTCTTAATGATGATCAAACGCTGCGTTTAAGTTGGACAACTGCCGTCGATGCGCCAGATATTACGCAGCTAGCAGCATTGGATATAAGTGACTTTGTACTTGAGGTCGGTAACCCTGATTTAGAAGACTCTGAGACTGAGACGACCGAGCTAGGTTTTGACTGGCGTCTTGGTGAGGCTGGTGTTTTAGGTATTACGACTTATCGAAAAAAGATACTTGATAACATTATCACGGTAGACCGCGGGAGAATTAGTGACTTTGAAAACGATTTCCCTTGGGTTAGTGATGCTGTATCAACTATAGAACGCGAGAGGCTTAGACAGATTCAGCAGCAGGGGGGATATGGATTTAATCCTTTTACTACTTATATAAATGATGCTGCAACGCTTCGCATTACAGGGGTTGAGCTTGATTTTAGTATACCGTTCACGGTGATTGGTTTACCTGACTTAAGCTTACAAAGTAATATGACTTATTTGGAAGAGTATTCAGTTTCTGACGACAATCAAGAGGCAACGACATACCAAACTTCTTATAATCTTACCTTAGATTATCAATATGAGAGCTGGGGTTTTGGTGTCAGTTACAATGATATTGGTAATGATGAAGATGTTACGTTTGAATATGGTGAAGTTTCCGTAAGCAGACTATATCGTCAACCCTCTATTGATTTATTTATCAAAAAAGACTTTGATAGATTTTCTGTGAACTTGGCGATTGAAAATGCCTTTGATGCAGAAGAATCAAGTACAGATAAAACTTCAGACTCTGTAAATGGTCCTATAACGAGTTCATCTGTCAACCAAGAAGAGATAGACCCACAATTTATTCTCAGTTTTAGGGGGAGTTTCTAATGGGGCAGCAAAAAACGTTAATATATCGGTTGATCCAAGGCTGGCATAGAAAGCTTGAGCAATCATCTAATCGAACCAATATGATCACGGTGACTCATGATAATGGGAGTATAATAATGAACTAT
>CAYPMT010000199.1:0-2707 GCA_964411875.1 uncultured Kangiellaceae bacterium | reverse complement strand
TTAAAAATTCAGCGTAGAGAAGATGGCGTTAAGTTAGATTCTTTCCGTATTCAAGGTGGTGAATTCTTAACAGAAGGGTAAAAGCGCCCGTTAACTGCCTTAGTCGGGCAAACGTGAGTTAAAACCTCTTGTATGAGAACCTAAATAATCGTAAGCGCGGGGCGCAAGCCCCTTGTTTGAAAAGGAATACTGTTATGAGTAAAGCTATTAAAAAACTAGAGTACAACACCATTAAAAGATCTGTCATTTTCTTGTTAATGAGTGTATCTGGGTTTGCCCACGCACAAAGCCAAGCCACCAGTTACACCTACACCACAGAGGGCCAGGTAAAGACCATAGATGGCCCCCGCACAGAACCCGGTGTGTCTGACCTAACCGAACACGACTACGACCCAACCACTTTTTATTTAAACAAAACCACCTACAGCAAAGGTGAGATAGACCTGGTTTATGAATTTTTAAACCACGATGCGCGCGGCAACCCGCAAACCACGGTAGACCCAAACGGCATTCATACAGATTTGGCCTACCACGTGCGTGGCTGGTTAGAAACCGCCACTGTAAAACACCCAACCAATAGCGCGTTAGATGCTGTTACCGCCAGCCAATACGACGCCATTGGCCAAGTCACCTGTACCACCAATGCAGAAGGCCGCAAAACCTTGTACAAATACAATGGTGCACGGTATTTAGAAGAGGTAGTAGAGGGCGCCAATAGCTGTGACCCCGCCATAAACAGTGCCGGTAGCTTAAAAAAATACGGCTTTAACCTGGCAGGGGATATCACCACCGAGACGATCTACAACGGTTTAACCGATGATCAAATGGCTGTGGTTTATCAAAGCACCACAGAGTATGACGAACTTAGCCGTACCATGAATGTGTTGGGCAACAACGGCCAAGACACGCATTATGATTACGACGCCAACGACTTTTTAACCAAACAGACCGACGTAGTAGACCGCAGCGGCACCAAAAGAGAAACAGAGTTCAAACCCGACGCGCTGGGCCGCTTAGATGAAACCGAAGACGCCTACGACCAAAAAACCGACCTAGGCTACGACCCACAAGGTAATTTGCATACGGTCACCGACGCACGCGGTAACACCACCACCTATGTGAATGACGCCTTTGGTAATGTAGAAACCCTCACCAGCCCAGATACCGGCTTTCAGCAGTTTGTGTATGACAGTGCCAATAACCTTACCCACGTAACAGACGGCCGCCAAGTACAAAAAAGCCTAACCTACGACGGCTTAAACCGCATTACCTCCATCACCTACCCGGCAAACAGCGCAGAAAACGTCACCTACCATTATGACGCCTACCCAATGCAAGGCAGCGACCCAGCAGAGGCCACGTCATACCCCATAGGCCGCTTAACCGGCATAGATGGCCAACACGCAGACATTCGTTACTACTATGACCACCGCGGTAACGTCACAAAGCAAAAAAATATATTAGGCAGTGGTGTTTACACTACCGAATACACCTATTTTAAAGACAACCAAATACACACCATCACTTACCCCAGTGGTGTACAAGTAGAGTACAGCTACGACAGCGTTGGCCGGGTTAACCAAGTGCTTGCCCAATACCGCGCCGCCGGGGATGGCAGCGTACAAACCCACACCATTATTCAAGAAGTGTTGTATATGCCCTTTGGCCCAGCGCGCATTTTAGAGTTTGGCAATGGCGTGCAAGTGGTACAAGACTGGAACCTAGATTACCAACTAGAAACCGTACAAGTTACCGACGGCAGCGGCGCACTCATTAAAGACCGCACCTACACCTACAGCCCCACCGGTAATATAGAGGCCATTACCGATGCCGTAGCCGGGCAAAAAAATGCCAGCTTTGACTACGACCTGCTAGACCGCCTCACCTTTGATGCCAGCGTAGGCACCAACCCCACGTCACCCACCTATCAATACGACCCAGTGGGCAACCGTACGCACTTCTCCAATATAATGGATTGGGCCAATGTGGTTAAAAGTTACGGCGTAGATTACCAACCGGCCAGTAACAAAATAGAGACCATTACCTACGGCAACAACCCACCCACCCAAGTGGTGTATGACGATGCCGGCAATATCATTCAGCGCAGCCGTCAAACCCTTGCCAACGGCGCAACCCACTTTGATGCAGTAGATACCTTTGGCTACAACGATGAAGGCCGCTTAACACATTCAGACGTTGTAAAGTCTTACTACCAAGCAGGCGCCTTACAACACACCACTGCAGTTAATACCCAATATCAATACAACCCATTGGGCCAACGGGTGTTTAAAAGTGTTAGCACACAAAACAATACCGCTTTTGATACCACCTTTATTTACAACCTAAGCGGCCAAACCCTACAAACCCAAACCACCGCCAAAACCGGCAGCGCACCCGTGCATACCGAGCAAGCCCATTGGGTGTATTTAAATGGCACACCCATCGCGCAGCTTTCCACCTTAGATACCCCCACTACCGGCATAGTGTTAGATGAATATACCTTAACCACTTACTACACCAACCACTTAGGCGTGGCAGAGGTTGGGTTTAATGCCCAAGGTGATGCGGTTTGGCAAATGGATTTAACCGCCTTTGGGGAAGAGGTGAAGGTGAGTCATTTGGGTGGCGCAGACAGCCAGCGTATAAATAACCCGTTAAGGTTTCCTGGGCAGTATTGGGATGAGGAGACTGGGTTGTTTTATAACTA
>CAYPMT010000198.1:0-2724 GCA_964411875.1 uncultured Kangiellaceae bacterium | reverse complement strand
TTTCATCTCAAAAAAACTAACAGTCGTATTTTTTTATTAGAGTAGCACTGTTATTATTTCACGCTTATAAAAAGCTATTTAATCAACCATTAGAGGAATTCATTGAGTGAAACTTTATTGTCTATTACCAATACAATTAATTTTATTAGCCATGGCAACTTTTAGCCAAGCTCAAGAGCGCGCAGACTTACATGCGCCGATTGGTGTAATGGGTGATCACTTACATAAAGAAGGTGAGTGGATGTTATCTTACCGTTATATGGATATGAGCATGGAAGGTAATCGTGAAGGAACAAATCGCTTGAGTGCTAATGAAGTGAGGCGTCCTGGTGGTGTTTATGGTGTGGCACCTCTAAATATGGATATGCAAATGCATATGTTTGGCGGTATGTATGCCATAAATGATGATATAACCGTGATGCTAATGTTACCTTTTATCGATTTAAGTATGGAACATCAAACAGCTATGCCAATGCCAGATGGAATGCGATTTACAACTGAGTCTGATGGTTTGGGCGACACAAAGGCATCAGTGCTTTATCGTCTGTCACATAATGACAATTCGGTTTGGATTTTAAACTGGGGTTTAGGTTTACCAACGGGCTCAATCGATGAAGAAGACCTTTTGCCACCAATTGGACAAGTTGGTCAACTGCCTTTCCCTATGCAATTAGGTTCAGGTACTTATGATTTTATCCCAGGTGTTACTTACACTCAGCAAAACGAAAACCATTCATGGGGCACCCAATTTAAAGCGACTATTCGAACAGGAAAAAATAATAATGATTATACATTAGGTGATCGCTTTCTTTTGACCTCTTGGTATGCGAGATCTTTTTCTTCGCATGCATTGAGTTGGTCAGTGCGCTTGTCCTATGAAGATTGGGATAATATTGATGGCCTAGATTCTGAAGCAGTCTTACCTATTCGAAATATGATGGGGTTAACGGTTCCAACGGTTGATCCTTCATTAAGAGCGGGTAAACGTTTAGATGTAGGTTTAGGTTTGAATTGGTTGTTACCCAATAAGAAGAACCGTTTAGCCATTGAATGGAGCCAGCCGGTTAAACAAGATTTGTATGGGCCTCAACTAGAAACCGATTCGATTTTAACCCTGGGCTGGCAGTATGCTTTTTGAAAAACATTAGAAAAATTGATATTTGAAAAAAGGCCACTGACTAGCGGCCTTTTTATTTAATGTTTGGAAAAATCATTAAATCAATTAAAGCTTAGTAATTTTATAGCCTTTGTTTTTCAACATATTAATTACACTATGTTTTCCAACAAGGTGAGCGGCACCGACTAAAATAAACTCGACTTCTTTGGTATTAAAATATTTTTCAATATCTGATATCCAATCTTTATTTCTATCAGTTAACAATAGTTTTTGTAGATTAGGAAAGTCTTTCATCGCAGCATTCATGAATGCATTAAGTTTTTCGCTTTCACCGTCGCGCCAAAAAGCCACCATTTTTTTAAAGTCTTTGCTTATATTTTTCATATCCCTAATCATATATTGGTAAAATTTATCTTCATTTCCTATGCCCATTTCAGCCATGAAACCTAGTTGTTCTTCTGGTGTTTCTAGATAATCAAAACTTTTACCATCAATGTTTCCTTTGTTTTGAAAAAACGTTTCAACACCAGCATCTGGAGTAATGCCCATCCTCTGTAGTTCCATAAGCAAAAAAGCAGACATTAACATACCAGGCTTTGCTGTTGGCATAGCCGCTAAAGGAAAGCCAACCGAGGAAGCGTATTTTTCAAGCGCTTTGTAAGTTTCTGGTGAGGTAACACTTTTAACTGTTTTACCATCTTGGTAAGTTAGTTGAGTCATTGCTTTTGCTTGTAATGCAGGAGAGCTTAGAGTGGCTATATCTGTTTCAAAAGTAATAATTTTTGAAGCTTTATAAGCCTGCTCAAATTCTTCTGGTAATGGATAGTCTGATTTGCTTAGCATATGAACGGTACCACCGAGGTAAACCACAGCACCGTCTTTTTCTGCTTTCCAGACTGAAGTCTCAGCATGAATAAAGTTACTGCATATTAATAGAACTAAGCTAAGGGTGAGTTTGTACATGAGTTATATTCCTTTTTGTAATGATGACAGGCTAAATTGTGTAAAATTCTATTTCTTAAGTCAATTATTTTTGGCTGCTTAAGCACCTGATTTTTTGATAGACACTAGGAATGATAAAAACCTATAATCAATTGGTTGAGATAATAATGGTTCATACTAAGGAGAAGAATGATGTCAAATGAAGCTTATACACCACCAGCTGCTTCAGTCATTGGTGAAAAAACGGGTAATCATGCTGTTTCACACGAAATGCTTGATCAGTTAAAACGAACCCGCCCTTGGGTAACACTTATCGCTGTGGCGTTATTTGTTTTGTCAGTACTGATGCTTTTAGGTTCAATAGGCTTATTTATAGGTGGTTCATCACTTGGTATGGAGAAAGGGCTTGGTGGATCAGAAGTAGTAGTTGGTATGGGGTTAACTTATATTTTGATAAGTCTTTTATTTTATTTGGTGCCAGGTATTTTATTAATTCGTTATTCAACAGCTATCGGTCAAACATTACAAACCAATAGTCTTCAAGAAGTGGAAGTAGCCCTAAATCGTCAAAGAAGTTTTTGGAAATTTGCAGGTATAGTCACTTTGATTTTTATTGTTTTGGCTGCTATAGGATTAGCAGTTGCGTTAGTTGCTCCTTTTATGTT
>CAYPMT010000197.1:0-2796 GCA_964411875.1 uncultured Kangiellaceae bacterium | reverse complement strand
TTTTAGCCGGCGTTATTATTGTATTTGGACATAACTTTTTAGATGGTATCCGCTTTGCGAATAATACTTGGATGCATTACTTATGGTCAGCCATACATCAAAAAAATGTTTTAGCATTACCTTTTGATTTTAAAATAAGAACAACCTACCCTTTCTTGCCAATCGTTGGCTTAATGTGTTTAGCTTACATCAGTGGCAGATATTATGTGACTACTCAATTTTCTGAAAAAACAGAAAAACTTGGACTTTGCCTGGGTATTACTTGTTTAATCACCTACTCAGTTCTTAGAGGCTTTAACTTATATGGTGATAGTGGCGCATTTACCATTCAAGACTCAATACTATTAACATTAATGTCATTTTTGAATCCAACAAAATACCCGCTATCATTACAGTTTATGCTGTTAACCGTCGGTACTGGTTTAATTCTTCTGTATACTTTCAAAAAACTCAGTTCAAGCTTTTCGAAAAGTTTTTTACAAATATTAGGCAGTACAAGTATGTTTTCTTACATCTCTCATCTTTATCTACTGCATGCCATCAGTTGGCTGCTGATTCCGATACTTGGTTTTAAGTTTAGTGACATGACTTACGGAGAAACACTGATTGGCTTACCCGAAGGATTCGGATTATCCTATTCAATGACTTATCTATTTGCTGCAGTGGTTGTAATACTGACTTCACTTTTAGCAGAGCGCTACCTATCCTGGAAAAAAGCCAACAAACAAAGTGTCATCGCTCGCTATATTTAAATATAAAGAGCTATATTATTTTGGTTAACTAATAATGAAAATCAGTCACTAAAATCGAGTGTTAATAACAAGCGATGCTCATCGACGGCTAAACTAGGCGAACGATGCACTAAACCCGCGTTTTCATTGCCTTGCCAACTTTCACCTTTTAATAACGCAACTTCTCCGCAGTTAAGTTGCTGGATATCATTCTGGTTTTTATAAAGTCCAGATTCACTATCTGCTTTGCCATTACTTCCTGCACCCAATTTTTCACGATTAACAGCCTGATGAGGTAACCATTCCGTAGCAGCACCTTGATAGGTTGTGACCAAACGGCAAGGCACTTTATCAACATGAAATTTTGGACACATGGCTTGGTCTAACACTCTCAAACGCAAACCTGTACGTTTAAGATCGAATAAACAACAAAACATATCAACCAACTCTGCGATATTTTCGATTAACTCAACTTGGCTCTCTTCACCAATTAAGTCTTTAAGCGTAGACAACACACTTTTTGGCGTCACGATCATTGCCATTTGAAATTTAGGCTGTAATGTTAAAAATTCATTAACAGAATCTTGTAGCTTTTTAGATAGTTTTCGCTGCCAAATAGCAATATTGATTTCTTCTTGATAAATATCGGTCAAAGCTGATAGTTCAGTGCTTTGAGCAACATGCCAAACTTTTGCAGCACTGGCCGTTTGAAGCGTGCTAGCTGAGTTAGTAGCAATCATACTTGTGCCTGCTCCTGCCATGCAGGAAAGGGATCTTGCAATGTCGCCCAGTAAGCTTTACCTTGTAATACTTCTTCTTCACTTAAAAGACATTCATCAAGTGCTTGAGTGATAGTCTCTTTATCTAAACCTTGGCCAATAAATACCAGCTCTTGCCGCATATCACCAAAGGGCTCAACCCATTGCTTTTTAATGGATTCTAAATGAACCTCATCAGTAGGCCAGCTTTCCTTAGGCACAGACTTCCAAAACATTCCTGCAAAGCCATAACGCGCAATGCCACCTGCCTGACTCCATTGCCCTGCAAATTCAGGCCGTGATGCCAACCAGAAATAACCCTTAGAGCGGATCAGCTTGCCATATTTTTTTGTGCCGTGAAGAAATTGATAAAACTTCTCTGGGTGGAAAGGTCGTCGTGCGGCATAGCTAAAACTACCAATGCCATATTCTTCCGTTTCGGGAACATGCTCACCACGCATCTCCTTAAGCCACCCAGGTGCTTGCTGTGCACGCTCAAAGTCAAATAGCCCAGTACTTAGAACTTGATCGATATTAACTTGTCCATTTGAAATCGGCAGTATTTTTGCGTCGGTATTTAAAGTTTTAAGAATAGCTTCTAGGCGCTCAACATCCGATGGTGCAGCCAAGTCCGTTTTACTGATCAAAATAACATCGGCAAACTCCACTTGATCAACTAACAAATCTGAGACACTACGCTCATCTTCTTCACCAAGCGACTCACCGGTATCCTGTAGGTATTTTGCCTCCTCGTAATCCTTTAGAAAATTGACTGCATCAACCACTGTCACCATTGTATCTAAATCAGCAACGTCTGATAAGGAAACACCCTCTTCATCAGCAAAGGTAAAAGTTTCTGCTACCGGTAAAGGCTCAGAAATACCCGTCGACTCAATAACCAAATAATCAAAACGTCCTTCCTGTGCGAGCTTAGTCACTTCCTCTAAAAGGTCTTCTCTCAGTGTGCAACAAATACAACCATTGCTCATTTCAACAAGTTTCTCCTCACTACGGTTAAGAGAAACCTCATTCTGCACAATGGACGAATCAATATTGATTTCACTCATATCATTCACAATAACGGCGACTTTCTTGCCTTCTCGATTGTTCAGAATATGACTAAGTACCGTCGTTTTACCGGCTCCAAGAAAGCCTGATAATACAGTTACAGGGAGTTTATTGATATGTTGCATAGTCTCTCTCTAGGTCAATAAAATCGTCATTTTTCAATAGTATGACGACCAAATGTAATTGATATGATACATTGTATCAATTGCAATTAAAACCACTTCTGTCTTCTTGTTGTT
>CAYPMT010000196.1:0-2806 GCA_964411875.1 uncultured Kangiellaceae bacterium | reverse complement strand
GCCAACGGATGAATTAAGTCTATCAGTGCTTGTAAACCATCGGTTAAACAAGCGGGGCCGGGTTGTAAAATTAAAGATGATTTTATTTCATGCAGTTGGTTATTTTTAACGGCATTAATTTGTTGCCAACCAGGTCTTTCGCTAACAATTTCAGGACGAAAATGTCTTCCGCACCAAGATCCAATAATAATATCTGGATTGGCTTCAATAACGGGTTGGCCATCAGGTAAGATTCGGTTTTTACCTAAGCTTTGTTTGGCTGTTTCAGCAAAGGTATCTTCTCCGCCTGCTAAATGAATCAGTTCAGAAACCCAATTGATGCCGACAATATAAGGGTCATACCATTCTTCAAAATAAACTTTGGGACGATAAGTAAAAGCATCACTTTTTGCTTTGGCATCAATAATATTTTGTTGTAGCTTGTTAATAAGTGTTTGGGCTTTTTCTACTTCACCAATTAAACTGCCAAGCATAAGAAGCATTTCTAATATTTCTTTAATGGTACGTTGGTTAAATATGTGGACTTGTATTCCAGCTTTAACTAAATCGGCACTAATTTCAGCTTGCATATCAGAGAAACCTAAAACTAAGTCAGGTTTTAGATCGAGAATTTTATCAATTTTAGCTGAAGTAAATGCTGAAATTTTAGGCTTTTCCTTGCGAGCATTAGGTGGGCGAACTGTGTAACCAGAGATGCCAACGATTCGATCGTCTTCACCCATTAAATAAAGCGCTTCGGTGGTTTCTTCGGTTAAGCAAACAATTCGCTGGGGATAATTAATTTTCATGCTAGAATTGGTTCATGTTATATTTATGTGTTGCAGTTATTGCAATAAATAGAATAGTAAGTCTATAACGGCTATAAAATAAAAGATACCTCAATTGTTAATCATGACTCTAACCATTTTAATTTTGCCATTTTTGGTTTTGGCCGTCATTGGTAAATGTTATAACCAAACTAACTGGGGGCATCCAGTTGTTAATATTATTGATGGTTTGGTTCGAGTTTATTGTCGAAATTTTCACCGTCAGTCATCAGAGCAAATTGATATTCCAGATAATCACAAGTTAATTATTGCTAGCAATCATATTTCTGGTTTAGACCCATTAATTTTAATTAGTGCAACGTCACGTCCAATTCGTTTTATGATTGCAAAAGAAGAGTATGAAAATCCATTATTGAATTGGCTCTATCGTGGTGCTCAATGTATTCCTGTAGATCGGCGAGGTCGGGTTGAAGCGGCTTTTAGAGAAACCATAAAAGCCATTAATAATAATGAATTGATTGGTATATTTCCTCAAGGGGGCATTCATTGCGCAGAAGAGCCAAGAAAGACGATAAAGCCAGGTATTATTAAGTTGAGTCAATTAACCGAATGTGAAGTTTTGCCAATTAGAATTAGTGGTGTCGGTGCGCCAGGCAGCAATTTGCTCAAAGCTTTCTTTTTCCCTAGCCAGGTTAAACTTGAAACTCGAGCTTTAATTAGTTCTCAGGCTTTTCAAACCAAAGGTTTTAGTCAAGAATTAGCCGATTGGTTTATAAATGATACAAAAGATAAAGCTTAATTCAGTTCAAGTGCTATTTAATTGACTTTCGTTGGTGAGCCCTTTGTGAGTTAACTCCCTTGATTTGTAATAACTCATCCCCACTATGGTTTTATGTTCAGTTATTTATTGTCTATTTTTTAGAGAGCTAATCCCATGAGAATGGATAAATTTACCAGCAAATTTCAATTAGCGATCGGTGATGCACAGTCCTTGGCCGTAGGACGTGATCATCAATTTATTGAACCAGTGCATTTAATGACAGCCTTGTTGAATCAAGAAGGTGGTAGTTTGCGTCATTTGTTTGCTCAAACTGGGGTTAATCTACATGCGTTGAGAAATCAACTCAGTGAAGCTATGGATAGATTACCTCAAGTTGAAGGATTGCCTGGAGAGGTTCATATCTCTAATGATTTAGCCCGTTTATTTAACCATTGCGACAAGTTATCTCAACAACGCAAAGATCAATATATTTCCAGTGAGCTTTTCGTATTAGCAGCCATTGATGATCAAGGTGAATTAGGTCGAATGCTTAAATCACTTAATGTTGATAAAGCATCGATGGAAAAGGCTATTGATCAAGTCAGAGGCGGTCAAGCGGTTGATGATCCAAACGCTGAGGAACAACGTCAGGCACTTGAACGATTTACTGTTGATTTAACCGAAAGAGCCGAACAAGGTAAGCTTGATCCGGTGATTGGCCGTGATGACGAAATTCGTCGGACGATTCAAGTATTACAACGTCGTTCTAAAAATAATCCGGTTTTAATTGGTGAGCCTGGTGTCGGTAAAACCGCTATTGTTGAAGGTTTAGCCCAGCGAATTATTAATGGTGAAGTACCTGAAGGTTTAAAAGATAAACGTGTTTTATCACTGGATATGGGAACACTCATTGCAGGGGCTAAATATCGTGGTGAATTTGAAGAACGCTTAAAGTCTGTTTTAAGTGATTTAGCCAAACAAGAAGGTCAAATTATTTTATTTATTGATGAGCTTCATACTATGGTGGGTGCGGGTAAATCAGAAGGTGCTATGGATGCCGGTAATATGCTTAAACCAGCCTTGGCTCGTGGTGAGTTACACTGTGTGGGAGCGACAACGCTTGATGAATATCGTCAATACGTTGAAAAAGATGCCGCATTAGAAAGACGTTTTCAAAAAGTACAAGTGGATGAACCCAGTGTAGAGGATACTATTGCCATTTTGCGTGGTTTAAAAGAACGCTATGAAGTTCTGTACGATGTTTTTTAAAATAATTTCT
>CAYPMT010000195.1:0-2827 GCA_964411875.1 uncultured Kangiellaceae bacterium | reverse complement strand
CTAAAATCAAACTCTGAGAGCATTTCTTCAATCGTTTCAACTTGTCCAAGCTCAGCTGTTTTCTTGTGACCACCCCAATCTTCAATTAACTCTAAACGGATTGCAGCTTTCGTTGAATGTCCAGGCAAAAGATATCGCCAAGTTAATGGCACCCGCTTTGGTGTTACCTGATTAATTTGATGAACAATAGAGGTTAAACAAGTGGTATAAATCGAATGATACCATTCTGGTTGAGTAGCTAGTTGTTGCGAGCGTTTGCAAAGCTCTAAGAACATAGATTTATCTTTTCCATCGGGCGTAATGACTCGATATAAATGAACTTTATCTTTTCTAATATTGGTTCGTAAACCAATTAAGTCTCGCTCTGTTCCCCAGGATAAATAAAGTTCATAGGCGCGCCATAGCCCAGTCCAAGGATGATATCTTTGTCCCTTTCTACGTCGAGTCTCAAAGGATGCAACTAAGAAATTGCCATCGTTAAATTCAAACGATAACATGCTGTGAGCTAGTGCTTTAACAGAATGAAAATGATCAACAATATACCAAATATTTTTTAGTTCATTGATGTTAACCGAGCGCTTTGTCCAAACTTCATCTCTGTCTTTGGTTGTTCGCCAAGAAAAGTCACGGAAATTATTAATGGTAATTTGATCATCGTTAATACTAACTTCAGGTAACAAAGCACAATCGCCTTGCCAATCAGCATCAAGTTGAGGTGTTTTAACTCTTACTCGGGTCCACCAAATATAGGCGCCATAAAGTAATAATAGACCGATTGATCCAATAATCCATTGCCATAAATTGAGCTGAAAAAATAACTCATCCAAATGTTTACTTCCTGATCGAAAAAATTAAATGTGTTCTTTTATTGTGTATAAAAAACTAACTTTTTTCTTCTTCCCCAAATACTTTTTTCTTTTTAACCGTTACTTCAACCTGCATGCTCTTAATATTACTAAGATTAATTGGCATGTTAACTTCGCCACCATGTCGTCGAACTGTCACCCAAATTTGGCTATTAGATGTACGGGTTAATCGCCCTTCATAAAAAAAGCCATCTTTAAGCTCCACTTTGATTGGATAATCAACAAAACGACCAACTCGACTTGATGAAACTGACTGATACTCTTTTGTTGTCACATAAATTTCATTTTCTTTTAATTTTCTTTCATCGGCTTCTTGCTGTTTAACTAAGTCAGGAATTTTTGCTATCTCTTTAAAGGAGCCGGTTTCTATAAAGGCTTTAACCGGTGCGTCATTAACTTTTAGTTGTAATCCGCTTAGCTCAATAAAATCATCAAAATGATAAGCATCAAAGCTAGAAAACTCAAAATTAGGTTTAGGTTGAAAATACCAATGCGATTGAGTATTTGGCTTAATCATTTGCAAATAAGAAGTTTTAAATCCTTCTGTTAACTTAACCCCAACTTGCATCATTAACTCGTCAACAACTTTAATATGACCCGTATAATAATCTGCCATTTCAATATTTTCTTTCATAGAGCAATAACGTGCTTTTCGATCGTTATAACCTTGATCTTGATAGGTAAGATCAAACAACTCAAACATGGGTATGACTTGATCGCTTTTAGCCTGACCAACAGCTCTTGCTGACAAAGATTCCTGCCAAGCCATCAGGTTGCCAACATTAATTTGATATTGGGCTTTCGCCAAGTTATCAACATCAAAAAAGCCTTTCACTATTGCGCTACCGCTGTAACGATCGAGTTGATAATTAATCTCGCCAGCAAAGGCTAAATAATCATAACCCATACCTTGTATTTCTTTCATGCTAAAGCGTTTGATTGAGCCACAATAACTTGATTCTAAAATGTCATAACTTGTTGCAGGAGGCAACGGACCTTTTAACCAATTAGGGCTTTTAAAAGAAATTAATGCATTTTTAAAAATGATGTGCGCATTATCTGGCAACTCACTGGATGAAAAACTAAATTTTGAAAATAACGTTTCATAAAGACTACCACGATAAACTTTAATCTGACTTGCCTCAAAAAGCTCCTCAAATACAGGGTGATAGACTTTAACCCCATTAATGGTAATTTCTCCCGAAAAATCAATTTTAGCTGACTCATATTTAATATCAGCCTGGCTTTTTACACTGGCAATAAATTGATTCAAGCTTTTTTCAAGCTTCCACTGAGAGCCAAATAAAACAATGCCAGAAACAATAATGGCTAAGAGTAAAAATTTAACTAAAAATCGAAGTATCATAGTATCAGTATCGCCATAGTTATTTTAAAATATTAGGGCCTGTTGATGTTTGGCTTTTATCACTGTTATGCGCTAAAAAATGCCAGTAAAACATAAACTTGCTTTAATTTCAAAAGGAATACCGTTATCCTAGTGACTATTAGCTGGAAATACAAAAACCAGTCCACAAAAAACAATCTACAATGACAGAAAACGCTATGCAAGAATCGATTATTTTAGGTGGTGGTTGCTTTTGGTGTATAGAAGCCGCTTTTTTAAGCCTTGATGGAGTAACTAAGGCTCAATCAGGCTATGCTGGTGGCCATGATACAGCGCCAACCTACAAACAAA
Source organism: uncultured Kangiellaceae bacterium (assembly GCA_964411875.1). Lineage (GTDB taxonomy): Bacteria > Pseudomonadota > Gammaproteobacteria > Enterobacterales > Kangiellaceae > Aliikangiella. Next base: position 265 of record CAYPMT010000195.1, on the reverse strand, counting down.
TCTGTACTGGTTCAACCGGACATGCCGAAGTCGTTTTAGTTGAATGGGATGCTAATGTCATCAATCTTGATGCAGTTCTCGAGGCTTTTTTTATTGTTCACGACCCAACCAGCTTAAACCGTCAAGGCAACGATATTGGCACACAATATCGTTCTTTTATTGGTTATCAAAACACTGAACAATTATCAGTGATTGAAAACTTTATCTCACAACAACAAAGCAACTTTGAACAACCCATTGTCACTGAGTTACAAGAAGCACCAAA
>CAYPMT010000194.1:0-2828 GCA_964411875.1 uncultured Kangiellaceae bacterium | reverse complement strand
TCATACAGGGTAAACTCAATTTTCGGCCCATAAAAAGCGCCTTCGCCTGGTTGCAGAGTATAGTCAATATCATTCGCTGTCAGTGCATCAGCTAGGGCTTGCTCTGATTTATCCCAAATTTCATCACTACCAACACGTTTTTCAGGACGAGTTGATAAATGAACAACAACTTTCTCAAAGCCAAAAGTCTCATAGGTATCGTAAACCATTTTGATACAATCACTGACTTCTTGCTGAATTTGCTCTTCAGTACAAAAAATATGTGCATCATCTTGAGTAAAACCTCTTACTCGCATCAACCCATGTAAAGCACCACTGGGTTCGTTACGATGACAAACACCGAACTCAGCCATCTTTAAGGGTAAGTCACGATAGGATTTAAGACCTTGATTAAAAATTTGTACATGGCCAGGACAATTCATGGGTTTAATCGCATACTCACGTTTTTCTGATTCAGTGGTAAACATATTCTCAGCATATTTATCCCAATGACCTGAACGCTCCCATAGGCCTCGATCCATCATAAGCGGCCCTTTAACTTCACCATAACCATATTCGGAAAGCTTTTGGCGAATAAAACTTTCTAGTGAATTATAAATGCTCAAGCCATTCGCATGCCAAAATACCATGCCAGGCGCTTCTTCTTGCCAATGCCATAAATCTAAGGCTTTACCAATTTTTCGGTGATCACGTTTTTCTGCTTCCACTAAAAAATTTAAATGTGACTTTAGCTGCTTTTTATCGGCCCAAGCCGTACCATAAATTCGTTGCAACATTTTGTTATCAGAATTACCCCGCCAATAAGCACCGGCTAATTTCATCAATTTAAAATGATGGCAAAAGCGCATATTCGGCACATGGGGGCCTCGACACATATCAATATATTCTTCGTGGTGATAAAGACCTGGCTCGTCATCTTGACTAATATCGCGATCGAGTATTTCAGTTTTGTAAGACTCACCTCGCTGCTCAAAAGTATCACGAGCTTGCTGCCAACTGACTTTTTTCTTAATCACAGAATAATTGGTTTTAGCTAATTCCAACATACGCTTTTCGAGCGCTTCAAGATCGTCTTCAGTGAGTGAGTGCTCTAAATCAATATCATAATAAAAGCCCTTATCAATCACCGGGCCAATCGCCATACGCGAATCTGGCCATAATTGTTTGATGGCATGACCTAAAAGATGGGCGCAAGAGTGACGAATAATCTCTATGCCTTCTTCATCTTTAGTGGTAATAATTTGTAGCTCAGAGTCTTGTTGAATTTCATCACAAGCATCAACCAACTGACCATTCACTCGACCAGCGATCGTCGCTTTAGCTAAACCAGCGCCAATCGACTCAGCCACTTGCATAACTGAAACAGCTTGTTCAAATTGTTTTTGACTGCCATCAGGCAATGTAATCACTGGCATAAATATTTAGTACCTTTTATAAACGCCTAACTAACAACAGCTAACCAGCTTTGTTAATTAACCACTCTTAATTTCAGATGATCTCACAAAACGGGATATTCTCATAAAATCACTTCCCAAAAGACAACAAAAGCACCGAATTAGGTGCTTTGTTTTATAGTCTATTGAAATACAGGTGGATAATAGCCAATTGATATTAAGAAAGCAATCTCAACGGGTTGGAAAGGTTTTAATCATCATATCCATTAGGGTTACCACTCTGCCATCGCCAGGTGTCTCGTATCATCTCTGATAACCCACGCGTTGCCTGCCAACCTAACTTATCTTTGGCTAAACTCGCATCGGCCCAACACTCGGCAATATCACCCGGACGTCTAGCAACAATTTCATAAGCTACTTTTTTACCACTTTCCTTTTCAAAAGCTTCAACCATCTGCAAAACAGAAAAGCCATTACCAGTGCCTAAATTAATGGTTGTTATACCCGATAGGTTGGACAGCTTTTGAATAGCTTTAACATGAGCATCAGATAAATCCATCACATGAATATAATCACGTACACCAGTACCATCAATGGTCGAATAATCATTACCAAAAACGGCTAACTTATCTCTTTTACCAACAGCTACCTGACTAATAAAAGGTACTAAATTATTCGGGATGCCTTGCGGGTCTTCACCAATTTGGCCACTGTTATGAGCGCCTACAGGATTAAAATAGCGTAATAGGACAATCTGCCAATTTTCATCAGAAACAGATAAGTCACGCATAATTTCTTCAATAAAAAGTTTAGTTCTGCCATAAGGATTAGTTGCCGAAGTGGGGAAATCTTCAGTGATCGGCACGCTAGCCGGATCACCATAAACCGTTGCAGAAGAACTAAACACAATATGATAGCAACCAGCCTCTCGCATCACATTGAGCAGATTAATCGTGCCAGCAATATTTTGTTCATAGTAATCCAACGGAATTTCACTTGATTCACCAACGGCTTTAAGACCAGCAAAATGCACAACTGCCGATATTTCATGTTTATCAAACGCTTTTTTAAGCTGCTCTTTATCTCTTAAGTCAGTATTATAAAAAACCACTGACTTACCGGTTAACTTTTCAACTCGCCTCAATGACTCCAATGATGAGTTGGATAGATTATCAATCACCACAACCTCGTAACCGGCTTCAAGCAAAAGCAAAGTGGTATGACTACCAATGTAACCAGCGCCACCTGTAACTAAAATTTTATTCGACATAACTTTCTCTGACTTAAATCAATACCGTTAATATTATAGACGAGCTTAATTGACAGATAAAGCTGGATTAAGATTGAGGGAATCGATTGTCACTTTTGGCCTTAAAAATGACCAATAGACTGGTTGGATAATGCTTTTTATAGAATCTATTTCGCAACGCTTCG
>CAYPMT010000193.1:0-2838 GCA_964411875.1 uncultured Kangiellaceae bacterium | reverse complement strand
TTTTTTGTGGCCGTAAGAAAGTTGGGAGTAGCAGACTAATCCAACAAAGGCTTGAGGTTTTGAGCATCCCAGCTTTTATTCATAATCAGATAATATTAAAATAGCTTCAACTAGAGTAACCTTGTTGTTTTGTATGTATTCTAAAGGCCCTATTAGATATAGAAAACTGGACGATAATGACTTATCAATACAGAAACTTAATTTATTAATTTCTGGTTTTGGTTTGCAGCAGATAGTTCCGGTTGATGATGTTATCGATGCTATTTGTCGGCTTCCCGCAAAACATATAAAAAAATTAAAAGTAATCAAGTTTGATCCTAATAAGAATATTTCTTTTCTATTTAGGCATCAAAGACAAATAAGTCAGCTTGGAGAATACTTATTGAGTCATGATGCGGTTGTTATTTATAGATTTTATTCTTACGATGAGTGTTTTCATGTGTTATTTCATGAAATAGGTCATCATATATATTTTAAATTTTTATCTAGCCAGCAAAAGAAGCAATGGGTGACACAGGTTTACCGCAGTGAAAAGGGTATTTCCAAATTAGGTGAAAGAAATGCTTGTGAAGATTTTGCAGAATGCTATGCCTTTTATTTAACACAACCTAGTTCTCTTCGTTTACTTGCGGATAAATATAAATTTATTAGTGAGTTATTTAAATAAAAATGTTTTAAGTTAACTACTTTAACTTAGACTTTAAAAAAGAATATCACTCTTTGAGGTTTTCATATATAATTAGTCGGCTTTTTGGATTCAGGATTTCCTTTTGGGGATTGTTTAGAGAAAGTTAAAAATATTAGCTTTATTTGATTTCGTAGCGAGTTTCATCAAGAAACTTTAATTAAACTAATTGTTTTTTAGTAGTCTTATATTTAATTGTACTGCTTTATTTAGCCTAACTAGTGGCTTGTTTGAGTTAGTAATATGTTTTATTGGGATTGGGATTGGGATTGGGATTGGGATTGGGATTGGGATTGGGATTAATAACTGTGCAAAATGCTGAAAAACAGGGTAAGTATAAAGCAATGCTTAGTTTTCTTAAGCAAGATCCTGATAATATAGGGCTTTTCCAAAAGGCTTTTGATCTAGCTATTGAGTTAGGTCATCTAGTCGAAGCTAGTCAAATGATTTTGACCAGAGATGAGCATTTTTCTTTGGAGCCGTTACAAATTTATTGTAAGTCGAAACTTGCATTAGCCAAACAAGATTTTGAGCAAGCCAAGCAGTTTTGTTTAGACCTTATTGGTCGAGGAGAAACAAATTTGGCTATTGTTAACAATTTAAGTTGGGCTCAGTTTAACCTTGGTGAGTTTCAAGAAGTAATTGAAAGTATTAAGCTGTTAGGTGAGCAAAAGTATCAATATACGCCTCTGCTAATATTGGAGTGCCGTTCATTACATCATTTGGGTAAGATAGATGATGCAATTCTTTTAGGGCGTGAGCTGGTAGAAGCCCCTACAGATTCAGAAGAAGTTAATGGCTTGCTTTCTTTATTGTTACTTGACTCTGGAAATTACTCTGAAGCTGAATCTTTTGCCCTGAAGACCCAGCAGGTCGATAGAGAAAACCATGAAGCATTGATTACTTTATCTAGTATTGCATTGGTTCATCAAGATGCTGAAAAAGCGCAAGATATTCTAGAGTTGGGTGAAAATTTAATCGAACAATCAGGTCGCTTAATGCTTAACTTAGGTCAAGTACACATACTAAACATGGATTTTGATAAAGCGGAGAAGTCATTAATTAAGGCTTCTCAGTTAATGCCACAACATATCGGAACATGGCATGCTCTAGCTTGGAGCAAGCTTATTTTAGGAAAAATAGACGATGCTGGGAGTTGTTTTCAAAGTGCTTATGAGCTTGATCGTAATTTTGCTGAGTCTCATGGTGGTCTAGCCATTACCGCAATCCATAATAACAAACTCGAAGAAGCAGAAAAGTACATAAAAACTGCCTTAAGGCTTGATAGTATGTGTAATTCTGCTCGTTATGCAGAGTCTTTATTACTAGAGTGCAAAGGTGATTTGAAAGTTGCTCAAAGAAAGCTAAGTGATATTATTAAAAATAGAACAACAGTTGATGGTATACCTATTTTAGATGCGGTTCAAAAGTTAGCTTCTCGTCTCAACAGGGCAAGTTAAAAAATAGGAAAGTTTTTACATGGATATTGACTACTCATTATTTCTATTAGGGCAAATGTTAAAGCATGTGCTTTTGGTTACCGGTCCTATTTTTGCGGTAGCTCTTATTGTTGGTTTGCTAATCAGTATTTTTCAAGTTGTTACTCAAATTCAGGAAATGACGCTTACCTTTGTTCCAAAGATTTTAGCTATTGTTGGAGTTTTGGCCTTGTTAGGACACTGGATGCTTTCAGCATTAATGTCAATTACTGAGTTTATGTTTAAAGTTGCAGCTACTGTTGGATAGTTGAACTAATAAGTTTGGAGTTGAATTGGGAATGGATATATTGATAAATTATGGAGTGTTGCATTTGGCGCGCTTAACTCCGCTTTTTGTCATGCCAAGTTTATTACCCATGGCCAAATTACCTGCAATGATAAAAACAACCATATTAGTTAGTTTGACTGTTATTTTGGTTATGGCTTTGCCAATACCAGAAGACTTTTCAGTTAAGCAAAATACCTCATTGTTTATCGGTATGGCTGAAGAGTTTATTATTGGTTTAGGTTTAGTCTTTGGTGTTCAAACCACATTCGCGGCTATTTTATTTGCTGGGAAGCTGGTTGATTTACAGCTTGGCTTTGGTGTCGCTTCAGTTTTAGACCCCATGACAAGAACTCAAGAAGCTCTAATAGGCTCATTATTAAATAGTT
>CAYPMT010000192.1:0-2898 GCA_964411875.1 uncultured Kangiellaceae bacterium | reverse complement strand
GGTATTAAATGATTTTATTTGGTTTCGGAGCAGCGCCCGGTGTTGAGGATCCTAGTCCTTTTGTTTTGAAAGTGCATACTTTCTTGAGAATGGCAGGTATTGAATATGAGTCTAGAGGGAACATCGGATACCTTCGTAAGTCTCCCAAAGGAAAGTTACCTTACTTAAAAGATGGTGATGAAATAGTGGCAGATTCCTCTTTTATCATCGATTACCTTACTGAAAAATACAGCGTAGATTTAGATGATCACCTAAGCAAGGAGCAAAAAGCCCAAGCTTATTTTGCAAAAAAAGCCTTCGAAGAAAGTTGGTATTGGTGCGGTGTATATTTTCGTTGGGCACATGAGCCTAGCTGGCAAAAACTTAAACCGATCTTCTTTAAAAGCTTATCGTTTCCATTAAGTAAAATTGTCCCACTTGTGGCTAGAAAAGGTATTGTTGGAACAATTAAAGGTCAAGGCACGGGGAAGCATACTGAGAGTGAGATTTTGACGATCGCTAAACAGCACTTTGATCATTTTGAGGCTCAATTAGGCGATAAACAATATTGGTTTGGCGATAAGCCGAGCTCTATCGATGCGATTGCTTTTGCATTCTTGGCGCAAGCTATACTGTTTGAGCTTGATAACCCTATAGCAAAATTAGCTAAAGAATATAGTGGATTGGTTGCTTATTGCGAAATGATGAATCAGCAGTATTATTCTTGAAGAAATAGTAGAACCTTAAAAGTGCATTTAAATATATCTACCTAAATTATCAGTGTTTCTTTTAAAAAACATTAAACTAACTACAAAGGAACTGTTCTATGAGTTTTATTAAAAACCTTTTCTCGAAATCGAAAAAAACACTTAGCAAAAGTGATCACTTAGAGTTTAAGCTTCTAATGATTGATCACTTAAGGTCATGTCGAATGATTGTTCTATAAGAGCTGTGCCCTCAGCATATTCAATTCGGTCACGCCCATTTTCTTTTGCTAGGTAAAGTAGGTCGTCTGCGCGTCTAATCATTGACTCATGACCATCTTCATTTTGAGGGATACCGCAAGTAACACCTAGGCTCATAGTGAAGCTTATTTGTTCGCCATTTTTTAGCTTTAAAGAATGTTGAGATATTTTGTTTTTAATATTTTCTGCAAGTTTTAACGCACCTTTCAAGTCGGTATCAGGGAGTATGATTAGGAACTCTTCTCCTCCAAAACGTATCGCTACATCTCTCTTTCGATGTAAGGACGATAAAATAATGGCACTTGCTTCTTGAATGCATAAATCACCAATTTGATGGCCATAGTTATCATTGATAGGTTTGAACTTATCAATATCCATCATAATGAGCGAGAGATGTTGCTGTGATAAAAACGCGGATTTGTATTCTTTTGGTAGATGCTCGTTGAGATAACGGCGGTTATATAAACCCGTCATTTCATTAATCATATTTACTTTTTGTAATTGTTGATTTTTTTGTTCAAGCTCGAAGGTTCGTTCATTGATTTGTTTTTCTAGCGATTCTGATAACTTATTTTGTTTCTCAATTGTAGCTCGCCTTTCTTCGACCAAATCTTGTTGTGCTTGAAGTTTTGCGTCACGTTGAACATTGATTTGATTGCCAAGCGCTAAGGAGAATAAAATTAATTCTATGGCTGAACTTAATTGAAGTACGTATGATGATAGATAAGTCCATGTGTGAAAACCTCTATCTCCAGCGATACCAAAGAGCCCGCCAGCAAAAAAGAATATTTGTGCGATTAAAAGATATTTTGCTGAAGCATTTCCTTGGATCATCCCTTTGATGCAAACGATAATTATTAGTAGAACTGATAGGGTGCTAAGAATAGATAATATTCTAGATGATAACTCTAGAGGTAAAATGGTTGTTGATATTGCCGATATAATACATAAGGTGATAATGCCTAGACATAACCGATATGTTTTTGGTTGATATAAGTGAGTCTTAAGTAGTTTTATACAAAATAAATTGGTTGCTGCTGCGGCAAGAAAACCATTTACATAGAGTGATACTTGGTGATAGCTAAAACTATGAGGAAAGATTGTTTGTAATAAACCTTGAGATCCCATATTAAGTGCCATTACTGACAAAATAAATAAGGAGTAATAACCATAACTGCTTCTTCTTGTGCCAAGCCATAAGAAACAATTGAATAAAAGTAGGCCTGTAGCCAAACCTATGTAAAGTCCGTTTATGATGTTTCGGTCACGTTGATTTTCAATAAATGAACGCTCAGTCTCTAAAAATAGAGGTGCACCAAAACTGTTTTCAGTTTGTATGCGAATATAAACGTCACTCGTTTCTCCGTAGTACATTGAAATAGGTAATACATAATTTTCTAGTTTCACGTATCGCTTATCAAATGGCCTTTGGTCTCCTAGAGAGAGAGTTTCTATTTTATCGTCATATACTAAATAAAAATCTATGTAATCAAGACTTGGCTTATTTAGCATTAAGAGAAATTTTTGAGAAATTCTGGCGTTTGAGTTAAGAGGAATTTCATTTTGAATAGAAAATTTTATCCAAAAGGGATCGTTGCTGAACCCATAGTGTTTTTTTAATTGTGAGAAAGGAGCGAAGTAATCATCGTGTGTTCCATTCACTAAATCACCTATATTTATCTCACCTTTTGTATCCCTAATGAAAGAGACGTCTTCAACAAGGCGCTGACTAAATCGATCACTATTGACGATAATGGCATTATCCTTAGCCACCACCACATTTGTGAAAAGTGAAAATGCAAACGCAAGTATCCATAGGAGATACCTTTTATGAATTGTAAGTTTGCGTTTCAACGGGATTTAATAATGCTTTAAAATTTATAAGAATCAGTCCAATAAAGTATAGGTGATAAGTGAGCATTATTAGGTTGGCTAAGCCTTTATAGCCTCTTGT
>CAYPMT010000191.1:0-2899 GCA_964411875.1 uncultured Kangiellaceae bacterium | reverse complement strand
AAAACTCGGTTCATACATATTTCCTTTAGCATATAAAGGTAAATCTTCTCCTTTAGTATTACCATCAGTAGTTAATCGATTTAAATTAACTTGATAATCAATTGACTCCTTAATTAAATTAGCTTTACCTGAAGCTTTCAGTAAGATTTTCTTTGACTTAAGTATTAGTTTTTTTGTATTAACAATTCCACTATTAACCCTATTACTAATTGTAAGATCACCAAACTCTGTTTTCTTTTTACTATTATTGGGTTCAAACTTAATTTCTTGTTTAGCTTCATTTGTAGCTGATTCCAAATCAATATTAGCTAAGTTCTGTAGATCATTACCACTATTAGAAAATGAGCTTTTCAAATTAGAAAGAGTTCTCTTACTCTTAGCAACTACTTCAGAGATATCAATACCTTTTAAAACCCCATTTTTAAAACGAGCATTAGCTTTTCCAGTTAGCTTACTCTTTAAACTGTTAAAACTATCGCCTTGAGTTTTTATTGATAAGTCAATATTAGCTATGCCACTAATAAAATTTATTTCCATAAAATCATTTAGAAATGGTCCAGACTCAATACTATTTAATTTCGTATTAATTATGTAACCAGGTACATCCTTAGTAACATCTAAAATAACGTCGCCCTTTAATTTACCTTTATATAAATTAAGCGAAAAAGGATTGATATTAAGCATGCCGTGTTTAGCATTTACAATAACATTAACATTCTCAGTCTTAACATTCATTGCTTGGAATTTTTTTATCTTAAACTCACCTTGCAAATTCAAATCGCGTAACATTCCAAGAGGTAAATCAATTTTTTGATTCATATCCTCTGCATTATTTGATTTACCATTTTCTTCTTCTAATTGAGTTAAATCCGTTGGCGGAAAATAACGATCCACGTTAATATCATCGATATTTATCAACGCACTAATCGCAGGGTTTTCAAAGTCATTAATATTAATTTTTCCTTGTACATTGATGTCATCTAGTTTCAATATTAATTGAGAAAAATCAATTGAATTCATTGTTGCTGAAAAGCCTGAATTCATTGAAAAAACCTGTAATATCTCTTTATCATTAGTAGCTGGTAACTCTATACCAAAATTTTCTGCTAACTTTTTTAACGAAGCAACTTCTAGTGATAGATTCCCAAGAGCTTTTGGAGAATCTAACAAATTTTCAACCGTTAATTTTGTATTAATATTTAAATCCTCAGTCGCTAAGGTTAGGCTTTCAGAACTAATAACTTGTTGTTGTAAATCCGTATTAATAGAACCTTTAAGGGTTAAACTTTGTTTATTATTAGGAATATCACTACCCTTAGCAGAGAGCTCTAATAGTAAATTGTTTAATGAATATTGCTGAGTATTTAACTTAGCGTCTAACTTAGCTGACAAACTCATCTCAACCGTCAATGCTGGTTTAGTATTTTGGAAAGTTAAATTTATATTAAAGTCGACTGGATGCTGTAGCCCTGATTGGTTTAACTTCAGGCTTCCAACCTTTAAGTTAATACCTTTTAAAAGAATATCTTGCTCAGCTTGTTTATCTAGCCAGTGAACTGATACATCATTAATATTGATGCCACTTACATAAAAATCAGGTATATTACTAACGTCATCTTCTGTTATATTTTGTAATGCTACATTTTCCTGCTTTGTACTTTCAGGATTGTCGAAACTATTGATTAAATCATCCCAATTGGTAACGCCATTTTTTTTTCTCTCAAGATTAAGATGTAAACCTTTAAGCTCAATATCACTAACTTCTACAGCAAATTTTAATAGGGGTAATATAGCCAAGCTTAGATTAACACTATCAATATCAGCAAATATCTTCTGGCTAAACCCTTGAGGGTTATTTAAATTAACGCCACCTAATTTAAATCCAACGCGAGGAAAAAACGTCCAACCAATCTCTTTTTCAATGATTAAATCACGGTTAGTTTGCTGTTTAACACTGGTAATAATTTTTTCTTTATAATCATTAGGATCAATCGTATTAATAAAAATAGTAATCACTATAGCAATAAGAATAATAAAGATAATTATTGCTAGGATAAGGCGTTTAATAATATTCATATAAAATCCTTTAACATATCATTCGTCAAAAAGAATTGAGTAAACTATCATTAGTATATTTTTTTACCGCATAACGAAAAAAGACAAGGCATATAATGCCTTGTCTTTAACCTATAACTTCATATGCTTTTTTATGATGTTATTCTAAACCCCGCCCTTTAATTAAAGGCTCAACACTTGGTTTAGAACCACGAAATTTAATATAAAGCTTCATTAAATCATCCGTATTACCAGCAGCATAAATATTTTTTCTTAATGATGCTGCTAGTTCCTGATTAAACAAACCCTTTTGTTTGAATAATTCAAACGCATCTCTATCTAATACTTCAGACCAAATATAGCTATAATAACCAGCAGAATACCAGTCACTAGTAAAAATATGAGAGAAGTAAGTACTACGATAACGAGCTGTAATTGCTGGAATTAAACCAATTTTATTTAGGTAGTCTGCTTCAAACTTATTGGTGTCTTTTTCTTCCTCTTCTGCCGTTATAGTATGCCAGTTCATATCCAGCAAAGATGCTGCTAAATATTCAGTAGTTGCAAACCCTTGGTTAAACTTACTCGCTTTACTCATTTTTTCAATCAATTCATCAGGTATTACTTTACCCGTTTTATAATGTTTAGCATAAAGTTTTAATACTGAAGGTTCTGCCGCCCAGCGCTCTAGTATTTGAGCAGGAAACTCAGCATGATCACTTGAAGTTCCCATACCACCAAGGCTTTGATAATTAGCTTCGGATAATAAAGCATGCAGCCCATGACCAAATTCATGGAACAAAGTTACCACATTTTCAAAACTAAGTAATGACGGCTTATCACC
>CAYPMT010000190.1:0-2944 GCA_964411875.1 uncultured Kangiellaceae bacterium | reverse complement strand
GAGCCGCTTAGGCACAATTAAACCGAGAGACCAGTTAATTCGAGGCATATCAAGTTTAATTTTGCTAAAAGAGACTAAGTGCGGTTCGCCTTGCCAAATAATATCAAAATGCCCTGAGCGGTTGTTTTGCATTTTTTCAGAGAGTGAATCTAATCCGGAAATTCCCGTTAAGGTTCCCTCTAGCTCAGCTAACTTTTGACCTTCTTTGTGTTCAAAGCCTTCAACCTTAGGAAAAAATCCGATACCTCCGTTTTCTGAAATCATAATGGCATGACCTTGGTCTTGATAATGCATTTCAGCCAATAGCTGGGTCGTGGTTTTCAATAAAATATCGACACCTGTAACCGCCAAGAGTTGGTTTTTTTCATCTTTGACAACCATTTGAACGGTAAGGCTGATCGACTGATCAGCCTGGTCAATGCCAATTTCATCAACATATAGCTGGTCTTCTTGAATAGCGCGAGACCACCAAGGCCGGTTTTTAGTGTAATAATTAGGGTCATGATCATAGCGCCCGTAAGAGCTGACATCGATTTTTTGGGTACTAAAATACTCGAAGGTTTTAGCACTGCCGAAAAAAAGTGTTTTAATGTTCTCATTTGAATCAGACACGTTGCTGAAATAGTTTAGAGTCTTTTTTAATTGTTCATCACCTGACAGATCTGAAGCTCGATCCTTATAGTTTTGTATCCATTGAAGGAAATCAGGATTCAGAAAAGCTGTTGATACGGTTGTTCCCATTTGTGTGAAAAAGCTTTCGAGTTGTTTCGCGTGGGTCGTCACAGTGTTATCAACACCACTGTAGACTTTTTGTTCAGTTAGGTCGGAGATATAGCTTAAAATCCACCAGGCAGTTATGCTAAGTAGTAAGGTTAGAAAAATGGATAGAGTGACAACTAACTCTTTTACAATTGATTTTTTATAAGTCAACGTTTACATCCATCTATTTTATATTGATTAGTACTCATTCAGTTATAGGTTGAATGCCCGCTTTAGGCTGTTTTATAACCACTTGAAACTAATTGAAACATAAAAAAGCACTTTTAAAATTGGCTAATAATTTTAAGTATAGACATAAAAGAAGGTTTTTTTAGAAGTTTTAATGAAGTGTTTTGTTAAGGACAGTAATAATCATTAGTCAATGAGATGGGGCATAAGCAAAAAATTGTCTACAAACGAAAACGTCCCATTAGTTCGTTCAGGCGTCTGACAACTTTGCCTTGATTATACATATTGTTTGAAACTTGAAGTGTTTGCTCGGTTGATTTTTCAGCCATGTCATGAATCTGGACCGTTTTACTGCTGATTTCTTCAGCAACTTGAACTTGTTGTTTGGTTGCGGCAGCAATTTCAAAAGATTTTTCTTTGATATCATCAACGGAATTAACGATTTCTGCTAATACTGTTTTGATAGTTTCTGTTTGTTTGACGCCAATACTTGCCTTTTCTTTGCCTTTATTCATAACCGCCATAGCACTATTGGCATTTTTCTGTAAATATTCAATGATCTCTTGAATATGTTGAGTGGACTCTCTTGTGCGGCTCGCTAAGGTTCTCACTTCATCGGCAACAACAGCAAAACCTCGCCCTTGATCGCCAGCTCTTGCCGCCTCAATAGCAGCATTTAACGCTAATAAGTTGGTTTGTTCCGCAATGCCCTGGATAACTTCGAGGACTTCGCCAATCGTTTGACTATCGCCATGTAACATTTTTACCACATTGACAGCTTCATTGACTGATTCCGATAGGTCATCAATGCTGTGAATAGAGTTTAAAATGATATTCTGTGCTTCATGAGCTTGTTTTTCTGCATTATTTGCTGCTTGAGAGGCACCAGATGTGCTTTTTGAAATATTTTGAACGGCTTGTTCCATTTCAATGCTTGCTGCAGCAACCAATTGAATATGTTCTTTTTGAATAATAGCGGTATCATTGCTCTGAACACAGAGGTTATTGACCTGTGAAACTGACTGTCTTAATTGCTCAGAAGATTGATAGCTTTCCTTAACAAGTTCATGTAGGTTTTCTACAAAATCATTGAATTGATTACTTAAGTGGCCAATTTCATCTTCGCGTTTAATGGCAATGCGTTTACTCAACTCGCCTTCACCTTTAGTAATCTCTTCCATTGATGTGATGATTTCTCTTAGTGGACGGCTGGTTTTAAGGCTTGAGAAATAAGTGATCAGTATAACAATCAAGTTCAACCCAATAACAAGGCTAACGGCTAGCCAAAAAACTTCGTTTAAGGGTTCATTAATAATTTTTTTAGGTACAATTAAGCCGAGAGACCAGTTGACCCGAGGTGTTTCAAGCTTGATTTTGCTAAAGGAAGCTAAGTGAGTTTGTCCTTGCCAAGTAATATCAATATGCCCTGAACTATTATGTTGCATTTTTTCTGACAATAGCTTTAACCCAGAAATGCCTTCTAATTTTCCTTCTAAATCACTCAATTTTTGCCCTTCTTTATATTCATATCCTTCAACAAGAGGGAAAAAAGCAATTCCTCCAGTTTCTGAAATCAGAATTGCATGACCTTGGTCTTGGTAGTGCATTTTAGATAAGAGCTTGGTCATAGTTTTTAGTGAAATATCAACACCTGCGACTGCTAAAAGTTGGTTGTTTTCATCTTTGATGACAGTTTGAATCGTAGTTAAGATGGATTGATCTGCTTGGTCAGTACCAGGTTCATCAACATACAAATAGTCCTCTTTAACAGAGCGAGACCACCAGGGCCGGTTTTTGGTGTAATAATCAGGGTCGGCGTCATAGCGTCCATAAGTCTGTGCATCAACTTTGTTGTCGCTGAAATATTCAAAGGTTTTAGCGCTACCGAAAAAAAGACCTTTAATGCTTTTGTCTGAGTTAGTGACTTTTTTGAGATAGCTGATAATCGTTTTTAATTGTTCATCATTGGATATATCAGAAGATCGTTCATCATAGT
>CAYPMT010000189.1:0-2984 GCA_964411875.1 uncultured Kangiellaceae bacterium | reverse complement strand
TTGCAAACTATCAACATCGTCAAGTAGTTGCCAGGTCGACTTATCAAGTTTTTCTAATTTAACTTCTGAGCCTTTTGATTCAGCTTTTAACTCAACGAGATTACGAGAAAAATCCCGAATCATATAACTTCCCGGAATCCAATTAGGTAAATAAAAGGTTTGTCCCTTATTCAGTGTAAAGTTAACTTTAAGTTGTACATCAAAAATATGAGCATTGGCTTGCTCAAAACTGACCATATATTCAATCATTACTTATCTCAAGCTGGTGTATAAGACAAAATTATTTAAACATTAAAACAACTTGCCTTGTAATCGTTGACGATTAAAATAGGTAAATAGAATACCACCAGTAGTAGTCAGTGATAAAGGTAAAAACAAGGCAAATTTCCCATAACCTACTTGCACACTTTCTAACCATTGGTAAAACCCCATTCCAATTAACGGCGCAATTAAACCTCTCAGCCCAGTCAAGCTCACGTGGACAGCCATATAATCCATCGGGCGTGCTTTGCCAACAAAATCATTATGACCTAAGTTCCAACCAATTAATCCGCCCGAAATAGCCAGGCCATAACAAACCGCTGCGACAAAAAATAAAAAGTCTAATCCCAGTATTTGAGCGAATAAATACAAACTAATCGCCACAATAAAAAACACACTATGCAACTGGCGAAAATGAAAAATATGGTTACCATCAAGCAATTTAGCCCACCAAGTCACCGCTATTGGGATTAAACCCAGAGGAATGACCATGGTGATGATTACCTGACTAACTTTGCTTAACTCAGTATATTCATTAAGATAAATAATTAACGGCGCCATAAACATTAAATTACCTGTGCCAAGGCAAAACATGGCTAACATATATTTACCAAAAGCTTTGTTTTCAACTAACAAAGCAAACATTCGAGTAATAGAAACACCACCAACATTTTGTTTCTCTCGATGTAGCTCCTTATCCTTATGCCTAACGGATAAGTAACGGTAGCGAAAAGCACCTATCAAAGAAAGAAGCGCAAACCCCATATAAAGCCACTGAAATGCCGCAAAATAATTATCTAATACCCAACCTGCAAACAATGCTGATAAAGACATTAAAAAAGCGGCGATAGTTGACATTTTAGCGGTCACTTTTCCACGGATATGACGAGGATAATTCACTCGCCAAATATTTGAGCGAATAGTTAAAATGCCAGACCAACAAACTCTAGCAGTAATGACTAAAATCAAAAGAACAATTAGACCTAAGGAATCAAAAGAAACAAAACCAATACTAAATGCACAAATACAACAAATGATTGATAGGTTAGAGACTAACTTAGCTTTATCACGTCCATGACTTAACTTGACCCATAAAAAACTAATTAAATTTGAGTAATAAGGTGCGCCAGTGGCAACAGCTACCGAAAAATTCAAGGTCCAGTCGTCGACCATACCATCAAAACCATTTTTGATAAGTATGCCAATAAAGCTCCCTTCTAATAAAGACAGCGCAAAAACTAGGCTAACCCAGGTAAAAATTTCTGCTCGAATACGAGCAACCAATGTTGACATAAATGACTTACATGAAAAGAAGCAGCAGACAGACTATATTAGAGGATTAACGCTTTAATGCAAAATGATTTGTGGTTATTAAAAGGAAATAGCTAGCGGCAACAAAAAGCTGCCGCTAATTTCTATTTAGAATGACTTATTTAAAACGATTGATCTCAAAACCTGAATTATCATTCAACCATACAGCTGATATGTTGCCGCTCGAATCAACTATAACTTTTACTGACAAGTTAAAATAATCACTTTCTATATTACCAAGTAACTGTCTACTATCATCCCAACCCGTCTTAGAATTGTAACGCCATGCAGAAAAATTACTAGAAGCTGTGGAACCTGGAGCAACAGCATAAAGTGTCGAGATTAACATCGCATTACCCAGATGATCGATTTTAAGCTCTGATAACCCAGTATTCTCAGTGTATACAGTCTCCGAATTAAAAGGAATTTCATTAGGTTGACTTTCAATATCACTCCAAGTTTTGTCAAAAACATTATAAGTTCGAGTAAATGGAACACTAGAAAACCAAACAAGAATAACATTACCATTAAAGTCCATTTCAGTTAAATGTTGATAAGAATTATTACTAGCTCCTTCTATTTCTTGAACAGCGCTCCATGAATTATTTATTGGATTATACTCACTAAACCATAGACCTTGACCTTCTTTTGCCCAAGATAAAAAAGCATAACTTTGCTTGTTTATCACCAACTTTATGTCTAATCCCTGATATGACGGTGTAATATTATCTTGAATCAATTGAGAGGAATCCCAGCTGTTACTATTTATGGCGTAACGATAAACCCAAATAGAATATTGATCATCAAGATTTCGCGAAGATGCAACAAATACATTACCTTTTGAGTCAATAACAACTTTTTCGAGTTTACTATTGGTGTCCAAGCTAATTAATTGAGCTTCATCCCAATGCTCATTACCACTCGTATAACGACTGCTCCAAAGCATTTTAGAAATACCGTTATCTTCATTCCAAACGAGTGAGACAGTATCTTTTGAATCAAGTACAAGATCAAAATTGGCAGTACCCATTAAGTTATTTTTGATTAACTTGGCGTCCTCCCAAGCTTGTAAAGTCGTATTATATCGGTGACTAAATAATGAATAACTGCTTTCATTAACCTGCTGGTTAATTAAAACTAAATCATCATTTGCATCAAGAATAACTTGATAAGAAACATTACTACTAGTCTCATCCGTCTTAATTTCATAGGTTTCACTCCAACTCTGAGTCAATTTATCAAAACGTTTCGTTAATATTCCAGAGTAAAGACTATTTTTCCAAAATACATAACCATTACCTTTTGAGTCCATTAAGATTTCATCATAAGTTGTTAACGAGTCAGTGTTACTGTTAACTTGGTCAATGATTTGCTCAATACTCTCCTAAACCTATCCGATACATCTTCCACTA
>CAYPMT010000188.1:0-2991 GCA_964411875.1 uncultured Kangiellaceae bacterium | reverse complement strand
CTTGATGGGCTTCACATAATAGATTGTTCTATTAACAAGTCTGTTAAAAAAATTGAAAGGAGTGTCACTGGTTTAGTGATGCTCCTTTTTTAATTGTTGAAACAAAATATTCATACGAAATACTGTTATAAAATATAAATAGCTAAATGGATGCCTTAAAACAAATAAAAAATGACCAGCCAAATTTGAATCGATGGCTAGCGTTTATTTGTGTTTTGGTAGTGCTGGGAAGTATCATTTACTACATAGTTTTATTACATAGCACGACACATGAAAATCAAAGAAAGTCTCAAGTATTCGGTCAGTCATTAAGTGCATCCATTAATCAATTTGAATACCTCCCTGACTTGTTGGGTAAGGATGTACTAGTCCTTCAACAACTGAAGGATAATTCTACAAATCATGAAAAACTGAGTAATAAACTTAAATATATTACTGATCGTTCAGGTGCAGACCATACTTTTTTATTAGATGCTCAAGGCACTGTAGTGGCATCTAGTAACTTTGATCTTGGAGAAAGACTTAGCTTTTATGGAAGAAATTATAGTTTCCGACCTTACTTTACAGAGGCAAAGAATCTTCGCTTAAGACAGTTTTACTTTGCAAAAGGTGTGACAACAGGCGTTGCTGGTTTCTTTATTTCTTCACCAGTTATTGACCAGAATAGTGGTGATGTACTTGGAGTAGTTGTTGTAAAGCTAGAGTTGGGCCATTGGGAAGAAGCATGGCGACAATCTACTGATAATATTATTGTTGCCGATAATAATGGAGTAGTTATTTTAAGCTCCGACCCCGAATGGATTTACAGCTCAATCGGTGAATTATCATTAGATGCTCAAGACGAAATTGTTCAAAATAAACAATTTCCAAACGAATTACACGAGCCAATATACTCTAAATCAACACCGCTTTACTTCATTGGTGGTGGTAAGAATATTTTTTGGAATATGGAAGGTGTAAGCCACTTGGTGAGTGCTTATGCTATGCAGGACACTGGTTGGACTTTATATCATTTAGAAAAGCATAGTCGTTTATACAAAGCATTCTTTATGGTGTTGTCTACATTGTTTACTTTGGGTGTCATCAGTTATTTGTTGATGCGTGAGCGAACCAACCAAAAAGACATGCGTCAAAAAGCGCGTGAGTTGGAGAAGCAGAGAAGGGCGCAGCTACAGTTGTTGATTGATAATATTCATATCGGTGTTTTAGTATTTGATGAGGAAGGTAATATTCTATCGACTAATGAGCATGCTAATCATTTGCTGTTAGGTAACAAGGTGATTAGCGATAAGCAGAAAATCAAAGTAACTGAGCTTATCGATATTGATATTGAGGCGGATGACTTTGATAACTACTTATTACAAGATATATCAACACCAGCCTATCACGAAACATTTGCATTAAATCGAAGCAAAATTCTTAAAAAACGTGGGACTGATAAAGGTCAGAAATCTAAAATCCCAGTGATGTTTTCCGTGGGTAAGGTTGAAGTGGAGTCTGGGGAAGGTTATTTGATGACAGTGATTGATATCACGCGTCGAAAGGTCGTAGAGAATGAATTGCTTCAATTAAATGAATCGTTGGAAGAAAAAGTAGATCAAAGAACTAAAGAGTTAAAAGACACTCAATCAGCTCTAATGCAAAAGAATAAAGTGGTCGCGCTAGGTAATATGGCGGCAACCATCGTACATGAACTTAGCCAACCGTTAGCGGCTATTAATAGCTCCACAGCGGCTATTCAAGCCAAGTTAGAAGCAAGAAATTGGTCTGGTCTAGGTGAGTCAGCATTAAGGCTTAAGCCCCTAAGTAATAAAATGAATAACGTTGTTAAGTTACTTAAATATTTTAGTTATGCGGATCAGCATACTAATGAAGCCTTCGACATGGTCGAGCTTGTTAACGAAACGGTTGAAGTTATTAAAGATAGCTTGAATGAGAAAGGTGTGACTATTTCTATGAGTTTGCCACATAACGATTTAATGGTCCGTGGCAACCGAGTAAAGATAGATTTAGCAATTTCTAATATTTTGAAAAATGCAATTGAGGCAGCCGAGCAAAACGATAATCCACATATTGCTATTAGCACTGAAATCACCAAAGAGAATATGCTAGTTCTCTATGTCGAAGATAATGGTGAAGGTGTCGGTGAGCATATAATGGGGCAGTTATTTAACCCATACTTTACAACCAAAGAAGTGGGTAAAGGTATGGGTTTAGGCTTATCGATTACCTATGAAATTGTTCAGCAATATGGCGGAACTATTGGCGCGACGAATACAGAAAATGGCGCTAAATTTAGTTTGAGTTTGCCAATTGTTTCTGCAGATTCTCCTGTATCCAATAAAGATCAAGGGAAGGTTTCACGCAATAAGAAGCGTGAGTCACTCATTAATGTAACTGGCGATTAGTGAGGTATTAATATGTTAGAGCGGCTTGAGAGAATAATAATGATGATCTTTAAAGGATACTTTCCTGTAATGATTGTTGGCTCATTAATCGCCTGCTATTTCTTTTATACAACAATAGTTTTTAAACCCCTAGAGTCCCTTGAAATTGATAGGCTTGGTAAAATTAAGCTTGGTGATTCATTGATGCATTCAGACTACGGGGTTGGTATAGTTAAAGAGATTAAAAATAAAAAGATACTTCAAATAAGCTTTGAATCAGAAGGGGATAAAACTATATTTACTGCAAAAAACAACTTAACAAAGGTTAGTGAATAACAGTGCCTAATACTACTATCGACAACGGCGATATCGAAATTGTTATCATTGACGATGATGAACATGTTCGTGTTAATACACTTGATTTACTGTCTACAGTATTCAATAAAATTAGCACTTACGAATCTCCAAAGAAGTTAAAGTCTCAAATTGAGTTAGGCGCACCGATGGTTATTTTGACCGACTTGCGTATGCCTGATGCAGATGGTTTTGAGTTTGCTAAAGAAGTCCTATCCATTGATAAAGATATCCCGATCATTTTGATGAC
>CAYPMT010000187.1:0-2992 GCA_964411875.1 uncultured Kangiellaceae bacterium | reverse complement strand
TGGCTTCCTGATACGCAAGAGTTAAGGATGTATTTAATTTCGTCGGCAATGCTTGTTTTTATTGGTGTTCTTGATGATAAGTATGATCTTAATGTAAATCTTAGGTTAGTTGGACAAATAATTGTTGCTAGCTTAATGATATTTGGTGTGGGAACTTATATTTCAAATTTTGGACGACTATTTTCTCTAGGGGTTGTTGATATTGGTTCATTTGGTATTATTTTTACTTATTTTTCAATATTAGTATTAATTAATGCTTTTAATATGATCGATGGTTTAGATGGTTTGCTTGGTGGTCAAGCTTTAAATACATTAGCTTCGATAGCCTTGTTGTTCTTTATCAGTGATGACTTTTCTAATCTTAATTATCCATTAATTTTGGTTTTTGCTTTGTTGCCATTTTTAGCATTTAATTTGAATGTTTTTAAGCGTTTTACTAATAAAATATACATGGGGGATGCTGGCAGTATGTTTATTGGTTTAAGCGTTATTTGGTTGTTATCGAAAGGAACGCAAGGTAATGATATGTCATTTAGACCAGTAATAGCTCTTTGGATTACTGCTGTGCCACTTATGGATATGCTTGCCATTGTTATTAGACGAGTGAACAAGTCTCGCCATCCTTTCAAAGCCGATAGAGATCATATTCATCATATTTGTATTAGAGCTGGAATGTCCCCGAAAAAAACCTTATCACTGATCATGCTATTTTCTATTTTTATGTCAAGTTTTGGAATTATAGGTCATATTTTCAATTTTCCTGATATTTTGATGCTGACGTTTTTTTTATTGATATTTACTATCTATAGTCGAGTTCTGAGTATTATCAGTAAGCGTCAAATTATTTAAATATCAATTAGTCTTATTATTATGTTGTCTTATGAGAAAAAAATTAAAATTAATAGTTACATTCGTTGTTTTTTTGTTAACGTCATGTACTTCAACTCCTCCTATATTATCATCCAATCAAAAACTTGTTGAAACGCAGCTCTCTTTAAAGGGAGAAGTAGTTCCAGTTGGTATAGCTCGCGAGCTAACTATTGCTGAATCAGGTAAGGTTCTTTATTGGAAAGATGCTTCTATTCAGCTTCAGGAAAAGTATATTTCGGCACTTGGGTTAGTGTGTCGAGTTATTTTAATTAACGCTTCAGCAACGGTTGATCAAAGTTTAGAAAAAAGAATAGCCTGTCAAACACAAGTAAATGACAATTGGGTGCTAGTTCCTTCAATAGTTAAACAAGCTCAGTTTACATTTAGTTTGGCTGAGTAGGGTTTCGGCAATAATTATGTTTCAAAAATTAAATAGAAAATTGACTTATAGTCTATTATTACTTGTGTTTGTTTTTTTCAACATTGGCTTAGTAAAAGCCGAAGAGTTATTAAATCAGTTTCAAAATGACCCATCATCAAAAACATTAGCACTATCTCAACAGCAAGTTATTGCTAACCAAAGCTCTGAGTTAGAAAAGGTTTCTGGCTCTCAAATTTCTAAACCGCCTCAATATCAACATAGCAGTCGAAAAGGTCTTTTACTTCCTGGAGAAGCCGAAGTCTCGACTCTTTTACCATTACCTGAGGAGGGGTTAGCACCACCTTATGGGGCAAATATTTTTGCTGGTGGTTATGAATCGGAGAGAAGTGATGGTCTTAACGAAGATTATTTAATTGCTGCTGGTGATAAGCTTTCTATTTGGTTATGGGGAGGTGTTAATTACTCTGATGTGATCACTGTTGATAATCAAGGTAATATTTTTATTCCGAGTATTGGGCCTATTTATATCGCTGGAGTAAAAGCAAGCGGAGTTAATAAGCTTGTGACAGAGAGAATACGTACTGTTTACAAATCAAATGTAAAAATTTATGTGAATTTATTAACGGCGACCCCAGTAACTGTCTATCTAGCTGGCGCTATAATACGACCCGGACAATATGCGGGAATGGCTGCAGATAGTATCCTGTACTATTTGAAACGAGCTGGGGGGATCGATTCAGAGCGCGGTAGTTACCGAAATATTCAAGTTCTTCGTGATGGTAAAACTATTCATCAGATAGATCTTTATGATTTTGTTAGGCAGGGTGTAATTAAGTCTATTAACTTTAAAGATAAAGATGTCATTTTTGTGTCAGAACAAGGTTCTGTATTAAATGTTTCTGGTGGCGTTAAAAACCCATTTAGATTTGAGTTTGATAAAAAAATTATTACGGGAAAAGAGTTAGTTGAGTATGTCAAGCCTCTTTCGAAGACCAGTCATGTTGCTGTATCCGGTAGTCGTACAGGTGGACCATTTTCAGTTTATTTAAACCTTGAAGAGTTTAAAGCTTATAAACTTATGAATGGTGATAAGTTACATTTTAATGATGATCTTCATGCGCAAGTTTATGATATTAAAGTTGCTGGGAGTTATCTAGGCCCATCTTACTTTACGGTTAGTAAAACCGTAAAGCTTCATGAGCTTTTGAACTATATAAAGATTGAGCCTAAATTAGCTGATAATTCTTCAATTTACTTGTTAAGAAAAAGTGTTGCAATAAAACAAAAAGAAATATTAGAGCAATCACTGGATCAGCTTGAGCGTTCAGTTTATGCCGCACCAGCTTCCTCAACAGGTGAAGCTCAAATTCGAACTCAGGAGGCAAGCTTGATTTCTGAATTTATTGCAAGAGCCAGAAAAGTTCAGCCTTTAGGTAAGGTAATCGTATCCGATAATGGAATGGTGGCCAATATTGCGCTAGAACAAGATGATACGATTATTATTCCATCAAAAACTGACTTAGTGCAGGTTGGTGGAGAGGTTTTAATGCCTCAAGCTGTTGTTTATAGTAAAAATGCAACAGTGAAAGACTATATTGCTTGGGCTGGTGGTTATTCTAACCGGGCGAACTACAGCGATATTGTTGTTGTACATGCCAATGGTTTAACTGAATTTGTGGATGTTTCTTCGAGTGGTCAAGATAAACTTGTCCCTGGCGATCAAATTATTGTACTGCCTCG
>CAYPMT010000186.1:0-2994 GCA_964411875.1 uncultured Kangiellaceae bacterium | reverse complement strand
CCAAACAAGCAGGTGCGATTAATTTGTCGCAGGGTTTTCCTGAGTTTGATACGCCTGACTTTTTAAAGCAGGCGGTTATTGAAGCCATTCAAAGTGGTAATAATCAGTATGCGCCATCGATTGGTATGCCACAATTACTTGAACAAATTGGTTTGCTGATTGAAAGAGAATATCAATTAAAACTCGAGCCACACAAGCAAGTCACTATTGTTTCTGGTGCGACCGAGGCTATTTTTGTTGCGGTTCAATCAGTTGTTAGAACAGGCGATGAAGTCATTATTTTTGATCCGGCTTATGATGCCTATGAACCAGCAATTAATATTGCCGGCGGAAAACCAATTCATATTGCCATGCGTGCGCCAGACTATAAAGTTGATTGGCAAGAGGTAAAAGATAAAGTTAATACTCGTACTAAAGCAATTGTCATTAATACACCACACAATCCAACTGGAACCTTGTTGAATCGGCAAGATATGTTGAATTTACAAGAGATTGTTTGTCAGAATGATTTGTTTTTAATTAGTGATGAGGTCTATGAGTTTATTACTTTTGATGGTGAGATACATGAGTCAGTGTTGCGTTATCCAGAATTATTCGAGCGTTCTTTTACCATTTCGAGTTTCGGTAAAACTTTTCATGCAACCGGCTGGAAAATGGGTTATGCCGTAGCACCTGTTGAGTTAAGCGATGAGTTTAGAAAAATTCATCAGTTCGTCACTTTTGTAAGTAATACGCCAGTACAAATAGGTTTGGCCGCTATGCTACAAAAAAAGCCAGAGCATGTTTCTTCTTTATCGAGTTTCTATCAAGAAAAACGTGATCAATTAATTAATATTTTAAGTGATTCAAAGTTTAAACTTTTGCCATCTAAAGGCACCTACTTTTTATTAGCTGATTACAGTGAAATCAGTGAGCTGAATGATTATGAGTTTTGTCGATGGTTAATTGAATCAATTGGTGTAGCAGCAATTCCACTTAGCCCTTTTTATGAACAGGCATGCACGGATAAAAATATTCGACTGTGTTTTGCTAAACAAGAAAAAACACTACTGCAGGCCGGAGAAAAATTATGTCAACTCTAAGAATAGCAGCCGTGCAAATGTCGATTCAATGGCTCGACAAAAAAGCTAACTTAAACTATCTCGATGGTTTGCTTGATCAACTTGAACAGCAGGATTTAATTGTATTACCAGAAACGTTTTCTACTGGTTTTGCTATTGAGTTGGATGACATCGCTGAACCTGAAGAGGGTGGTGTAGTATTAAAATGGATGTTGTTAAAAGCCGAGTTACTTAATTGTGTGATTGCTGGCTCAGTATTAGTTGAACAAAATGCTCAAAAAGTTAATCGCTTTTATTGGGCTTATCCGAATGGTCAAGTTGAATATTATGATAAACGACATTTATTTCGCTTAGGTAATGAACAAGACCATGTTAATCCTGGAAATGAAAGAAAAATTATTCATCTTAACAACATTAGAATCTTACCAGTTGTTTGTTATGATTTAAGATTTCCCGTTTGGTCTCGCAATCGTAATGATTATGACCTAATGGTTAACGTTGCTAATTGGCCTAGCATGCGACAAGAAGCCTGGAATACTTTATTAAAAGCTAGAGCAATGGAAAACCAAGCTTATGTGGTTGGAGTTAACCGTGTGGGTAACGATGGAAAAGGTACACCGCATTCTGGAGGTACAGTTATTTATGACTATGCAGGTAATTTATTAAGTCAAGCAAACAAACATAAAGAGGAGGTTATTACCGCAGAGATTGATTTAAATAAACTTGCCAAGTTTAAATGTAAATATCCTTTCTTTATGGATGGGGATGAGTTTGATATTAAAATTAATAATTAATCCCCCTACAAATAAACCTAACGCCATTAATACAAGAAGCACATGTCTCACCATTGTCATTATCGATCACTTGCATTCCAACCACATAGTGGCCATCAGGACAATAGGCGACAGCGCTACGTCCTGATCGGCCATCAAAAATAACATCTTTTTCAGCTTCATTTTGAGGTCTAGTTGAGCCCCATTGAGAAAACCGATTAAAGAGTTGTTTGGCGGTTGTTTGTAAACGTGTAACGACTTCTTTTTCTTTTTGTTTGATATTTTCTTCAACTCTATTATTGATAGAGCCAATATTGGATTCTAAATTTTTTAACTTTTGATTAGCATTATTAAAGGCGGCGTAGCCAAAGGTACTACCAATACCAAAAATGCCTGCAACTATTCCAACAACCCACGCGATGTTATGTAAACGTTGAACCGATTTTTCTAAGTTTTTAATTCGTTTTTGTAGGCTGTTACCCTTATTTTTCATGGGCTTTCTCTGTGAATAATTAGTGTTCTTGTGGGTTTAATAAAATTAATCAAACAATGATAATTGTGGTTCGTTGCTGCGGCGAAACTTTGAACAATCTAGAGTATTGTGATTTAAGTTAAGTTTTAGTCGATGACAAGCTAGCTTGAATCTCTGACGTAATAAATCAGCAAAATGTCCAGAGCCTGACATACGTTGACCAAATTCAGCGCGATACTCTTTGCCTCCATGCATTTGTTTAAGCCAGTTAAGAACTCGCCCAGCGCGATCAGGGTAGTGTTCTTCTAGCCATTCTTTAAAGAGTGGCTTCACTTCATGGGGGAGTCGCAATAAAACGTAGCCTGCTGAGCTTGCACCAGCTTGTTGACTTAGCTCAAGAATTTTTTCCATATGATGGTCACTAATAAAGGGAATAATTGGTGCGACCAGAACTCCCACAGGAACACCGGCACTGTGTAGTTTTTGCATCGCTTTTAATTTTGCTTGATAAGATGCCGTTCTTGGCTCCAGCGTTGCTTTAATACCATTATCTAAGGCGGTAATACTAAACATGACTTTAATCAGTCTTTCTTGAGCCATTGAGGCAAGTAAATCAATATCCCGTTCTATCAAGTTACTTTTAGTGACTATAGTAACCGGGTGTTTATATTCGTATAGCACCTCTAAA
>CAYPMT010000185.1:0-3084 GCA_964411875.1 uncultured Kangiellaceae bacterium | reverse complement strand
CCGTAAAATGTACGCCGGTCAAACATACTTTTTTACTGGATCCCGTGTCAAGCACGGGATGACAGTGTAAATAGTTTAGGGTTAACCTAAACAAATAGATTATCCAAGCTATCTGAAAAACACTAAAAAGAACCATATTTCAATACTTTTTGTTGTGATAAGTTCAACTTTTAATCATTAAGTATTAATATAAAGCCTTTTAGTCAATACTCTAATCTCCAATAACCCAAGGAGAATTAACTATGAACCTTTTTAACCGTATTACTACCTCAGTCAGTGCAACACTTGATAAAGCTGTCAGTAAAGTCGAAAACCATGAAGCCATTGTTGATGTCGCTTTAAAAGAAACCCGGGCCGCTGCTGCAAAGGCTCGAGTTCGTTATTCCAGAGTCAGCAAGGATGGCGAAGCCTTACGCAAAAAACTGCAAAACATAATCCTAATGGAAAAAACCTGGACAGAACGTGCTAAGCAAATGGCTGAGCAAGATGAAAACAAAGCTTTGCAGTGTGTGCAAAGACGCAATCAATGTCAGCAGCAAATTCAACAAACTCAATTGGCTTTAACTGATCACGAAAAACTAGAAGCCAAAATTGCAGGCAGTATTCAACAAATCGAAAAGCGGCTGGAGCAACTCACCCAACAAAGAAACATGATGCGCTCTCGACACTCAACCGCCGATGCAATGCGCATTGTTAATCAAATTGAAAATGATTCGGGTACATTGGTTGATGATGCCTTTGATCGCTGGGAAACAGTGATTACTGAAGCTGAGTATGTCACTGGCTATACAAACAGTCATGAAATGACCGCCGATAGTTTAGATGACAGCTTTAAACAAGTGGAAGATAGAGAAACCTTAAAAGCTGATCTTGATGCACTCATCGCTAGTAAAGGAGAAAATCATGAATAACTCACCCGTTCATCCTGCAAACTATCTGCAGGATGATGAAATAGAAAATCCAAAAACATCAACCAATTCATTCAACGTGAAAACTATTCTTAAAAGCATTCAAGAATTTGCAACCATTTCACATCTACTCAGAATCGTTGGTGCGTTCATTATTCTCGCATCAATGGGTTCTTTTTTATTGCAAGGTTTAGAAGGTGCTAGCGACATTAGCCGATTCTATTTAATGCTAGGACAAACATTTATATTAGCTTTAGTCGGCGTCGGATTAAGTTTCGTTTTAAAAGAGCATAAAGGCGGGAGGGCATTTTTTAATTTATCGCTATTTTCCATCGTCGCTAATTTTACAACACTCGGCGCGCTTATTTTTTCGACCATTCAATGGAGCGGCAACTTAGCTAATAACTATCCGTTATTCTCCGACTGGTCGCTCAGTAATGGCAGTTCATTAATTATTCCAATGATTAGTTCGATTGGTTTATTGATCCCTGTCGCGCTTTTTGCATTTTCTGTTATGGCAAGATCATCGGCCAAACAACTCACATTATTGTTGGCTATTAACAGCTTACTGTTAATTTTTCCTGTGAGAGATTCATTGAGCATTAGTGTTTTAGCGACCATTGGAGCAGCTATTTCATTTTTATGGTTGAAGAAGCTTGCATCAAACCAAACAAGCTTTCGTACCCTTGAAGGACGTATGGCTATAGGTATCGTATTTTTACCATTAGCGATTATGCTAATACGTAGTTTCTGGTTATACCAGGTCGATGACATGCTTTACTTAATTTTAGCACTAGCAACTTTTTTCGGATTACGCGCAATCTCTCAAAGCATTAATAATGATAAATCCATTGCAAAATCTTTTATTGATTGGCTGTCAATAGCCTGTACTTTTGTTGTTGCTGTTGTAGTCTGTGAATTAATGTTAGAGTTTGTTAGCTACAATCTACTTGGTAGTGTGTTTAGTCTTGTTTTTGTATTAATGACTTTTTATGTTGCTCGTCAAGCAGGTAGTAATAAAAGTAGCTTTATTACCTTTGCAAGCATTGTTCTAATACTAACTCACTTTTTACAAGTTGTCGCTTTTCAAAACATCTTGTCGGGATTACTTTGTTTATTAGCCGGGTTAGCTGTTATTGCATTTGGTAAAATGTCTCATAAAAAACATTTATTAACCTTAGGTCTTGTTACTTCGGTTATTGGATTAGTACTTAGCTTAGTGTTTTTATTTGATGGCATTAATTTCAACAACTGGATGTCCATGACAACCATTGGTGTTGTTACCATTATTGCGGCTTCATTATTAGAACGTTATGGTGCCGTGTTAAAACTAAAATGGTCAGAGTGGAATAAATTAGAAAAGGAATAATCAAATTCTATTTGATTAAAAAAAGAAACAGGCATTCAAAATATGCCTGTTTTTTTATTTTCGATAAGTATCAAACACACTGTAGTTCCAATGACGCTGTGCCGAAACCATGGTAATACCCACTTTATCTTGCAAAGGTAATTTTTTGTCATCATGTATCAAATCATTAAACTCTTTCACTAAACGTTGCATTTTATTTTGCATAATCTTAATTGAATCTAAACTCAGCATGCCATTAAGCACATGTAACTGCTCAAGCTCTTTATCGAAATTCGATTTAAAAAACTCTTGTTGAATTTTATGTTGAAAAAACTTTTGTATCGGCCCTCGAGGCAACCATTTAAAATTAGGTGCGATGAGTAATTTAATTCGGTTGTTGGGCAATAGCTCTATTAATTTAAGTTTATCCAACTTGGCTAGTTTTTGAATACACTCGGTTTCACTAAGTTTATAATTTTCTAGGATATCTTCAAACTTATAGTTATTCATTACACAAACAGTGACCAACAACAAAACAATATCATTAGCAATTTCCAACTCTTGCTCTTTATCCAATTGACTCAACTGCTGTTGCTCACGCTCCACAAGCGCCATTAACTCAGAAAGCTCAAAACCTAAAAATTCTGCAAGCATTTCCATACGTTGTATCGTAAAGTTTTTCTCTGCAAATAGACGTTTTACCGACGCTTCACTTAAATCAAGCTTTTTAGCCACATCGACATAAGTTTTACCTTGCGCTTTTAGCTCTTTTTTTACCAAACTAACGAGTGTTGAAATTTGAGACATGCTGTTTAATCACTAAAGTAA
>CAYPMT010000184.1:0-3135 GCA_964411875.1 uncultured Kangiellaceae bacterium | reverse complement strand
TCAACGTATGCTACCCAGTTGAAAGAGTATGACGGCGAACAGTCTAAGATTAATGGGATTAGCGAATTATTAGAGCCATGCTTACAGATCAAATTAAAAGAGTTAGAAGGGGCTAAGAAAAAACCACCAATCGCGGCTTACGGGGTAATTACTTTTGCTTTGCTTTCATTTTTATTTGTTGGTTTTAATGAGTGGCGTCAACAAACAGTTAAAAATAAAGTAGAGAGCCTTCTTTATCTTACACCGGGCATATTACCTACTAGATTAGAATGGGTTGACAAAACGTTACATGTTTACGGGTTAAAAGAGTCGAAAGTAGAGGTGCCTTGGGGTAACTTAAAGCAACTAGGCCTTGATGAGAAAAGCTTGAAATTATCATTAAAGAGTTTTCGTTATACGACTGAAAACTAAGGTTGGTACTATTTAGTTTTTTGGTGAGTGTGCTTTATGTCGATTATAAAAAAGAAAATTTGTTTGGTAGGTGATTTTGCAGTTGGCAAAACGAGTTTAACTCAGCGCTATGTAAATCAAGCTTTTTCAGAAAACTATTTAACAACAATTGGTGTCAAAATTGATACTAAACTGGTTTCGCATGATGATGTGGAATGTAAGTTAGTTATTTGGGATGTAGCGGGTAGAGACTCAATGAGCCCTCTGCAATCAAATTATTTAGTTGGCGCGGCAGGCTTTATTTTTGTCGTTGATGGAACGCGCAGGGAAAGCATTGACTCCACGAAAATATTGATTGATCAAATTCAATCTAAAATCCCGAAGGCAGACTTCCTTATTTTAATTAACAAACATGACCTTGAAGGCGAGTGGGTTTTCACTGAGCAAGATGGTGAATTTTTTACAAATAATAGTTGGGACTACTCGTACTCTAGTGCGAAGACGGGTGAAAATGTCGAAAAAGCTTTTACGGTCTTAACTGAGAAAATGCTAGCTTAAGTAAAGAGAAGGATCAGGATGCCTTTAAATCAAACTCAAACAGAAAAACTGAAAGCACTCATGCTGGCAAATAATAAGCCAGCTTATTTTGTTCTTGATGACTCGCTGCATTTAATTGATTGGAGTGATAACTTGAGTAGTTATGGCTTTGAGGGTTTGGAAAAAGGTGAAGATGCTACGGATATTTTTGATTTTCTGATTGGTTTTGACCCTGTTGAAGATCTCGAGTTGCCAATAGTGACTATGCCTTCAGGTATTCATGGTTCAGTTTCGTCCATTAGAGATGGCTCGGAGATTACGGTTCTTATTCTTGATGCAAGTCGAGATTTTGGACAGCAATATTTGCTGCAACAAAAAGCAAATGATTTGCAATTACTCAATTTAAGACTTCAGTCGACGTTAAAAGAGTTGGTTAATACGCGTCAGGAATTAGAAGAAAAAAATAAAAAACTAGCTGAAGCATCTCGTCTTCAGTCTCGATTTTTATCGGGTGTATCACATGAATTCAGAACGCCATTATCTTCGGTTATTGGTTACTCCGATTTATTGTTAGAGAAAGCCAAAGATTCCACGGATAAAGAGCACTTGAATGTTATTTCAACTAGCTCTAAGTATATGTTGTCGTTGGTTGAAAACTTATTAGACCATGGACGTTTGGATTCTAATGAGCTGTCATTGCAATTTACGAGTGTCAATTTAACGCAATTCATTCAATCTATTATTGGTCTTCTCAAGCCTATTGCAGAAAAGAAAGGGCTAGAATTACGTTGTGATATTAAGACGTCGCCAGGTTTTATGCTATCGATTGATGATGTTCGTGTTCAACAGTGCTTAATTAATTTGCTGAATAACGCAATTAAGTTTACTAACACTGGGTGGGTTCAATTAGTTGTAAATTGGGAGTCTGATCAACTTGTTTTTGATGTGATTGATACTGGAATAGGTATGGATGATGACGAAATCAAATCACTCTATATGCCTTTTTGGCAATCTAAAAAACACTTGCAAGTTGGAACCGGTCTAGGCATGACTATTACTAATCGACTAGTTGATTTAATGGGTGGAGAATTGTCAGTTATGTCTGAACCAAATAAAGGGACATCGATTCAGATGACGATATCTGCAGTCATGGCTGAAGTGCACGAAACGATGATGGCATCGTCACATGAGCAAGAGGGCGCCGATTCTCGAAACTGGAAAAAGATATTATTGGTAGAAGATGATCAAGATATTGCGGACTTGGTTGTATTGAGGTTGGAAGATTGGGGCTATGATGTGGCACATTGTGAGAATGGTTCTTTAGCGCTAGAGTGGTTAGAGTCAAATTTTGCAGATATGGTGTTGATGGACTTAGATATGCCGGTGATGAGTGGTGAAGAGACCATTAACAAAATGAGAGAGTCAAAAAATAGTACTCCTATTTATATTATGTCAGCAAAGCCATTAGATATTGGCGGTGATCATGGTTTAGACGCGCAAGGGCAGCTATTAAAACCGGTTAACTTTGAGCTACTTCGAGCAGTTGTTGCAAACTGTTTAGACTGCTAGTCAGATCCTTAACCAAGGTTTACAGTTGCGGTTTCAGCTTAAGGTTACAATATAGGAATAATTATGATTTCATCGAGTGAAAAGAAACTGCAAGAAAAATATTTATCAAGCCTTCCGGGTAAGGTGGAAAACTTGCAAGATCGATTTCAGCAGAAAGATATAACAGGTCTGTGTAGTGCTTTGCATAAGTTGACAGGGTCTGCTGGAATGTATGGTTTTAATGAATTATCTGAAAGAGCAAGAGAGTTAAATCTCGCTCTGACTGCGAGCGAAGGTGAAGAGGCAGATATTGAGTCTGTTATTGATTCGATAAAGTTTACAGATGAATTGAATGCGTTATTGGATGCGATGCGTAAAACATCGTTAACGTAAGAATGAAAGATTGAAATAAACGTTTTCATTGAGGAATGATATGCGCTGGAAAGGTAGAAGACAAAGTTCAAATGTAGAAGATCGTCGCGGAACTGGCGGTGGCTTTGGTGGCATGTTTGGCGGCGGTGCTCGTGGTGGGCGCAGAATTAGATCTCGTCGAAAAGGCGGAATAGGCTCGTTAATTATAATGGGTTTAATATTTTTATTTTTTGGCGATAAGTTAGGACTAAGCTTGGGTGATATGCTTGGTGGGGGTCTAGGTGGTGG
>CAYPMT010000183.1:0-3185 GCA_964411875.1 uncultured Kangiellaceae bacterium | reverse complement strand
ACACAACAGCTTATGTTGACAGTTTGTTTAGCGCTTGCTCCTGGCGCACTCATTCAAACCTATCTTTTTGGATGGGGTGTATTAATCAATTTAATTGTTTGTGGTCTACTCGCTTTATCCGCAGAAGCCTTTATTCTCTACCTTCGTAAAATGCCAATAACTGAAACAATTAAAGATAACTCAGCTTTATTAACTGGACTATTAATAGGCCTTGCTATTCCACCAACTTTACCGCTATGGATGACTCTGATTGGCGTTTGGTTTGCTATTATTTTTGCTAAACAGCTTTATGGTGGTCTGGGTTATAACCCCTTTAATCCGGCTATGGTTGGTTATGTGCTACTACTCATTTCCTTCCCTGTTGAAATGACTAGCTGGCTACCTTCTATTGATGTTGCTCATCAAGTGCCTTCATTTAAAGAATCTATCGAACTTATTTTGTTTTCAAAAACCAACTCTCAATTAACGGTTAATGATTATAAAAACTTAACTGATGGTTTTACTATGGCGACGCCTCTCGACTGGCTTAAAACAGAGCATACTCTTGGAAAAATAACCCCAGAAATTCTTCAGTTAAAACACTTCGAGCAAACCTGGCATAGCTGGGCATGGGTTAATGTCGGTTTTCTTTGTGGCGGACTATTTTTGATTTTCAAAAAAATTATTCGTTGGCAAATTCCCACATTTACGCTACTAGGCTTATTGCTTACAAGCTGGGTTCTTAATTTATGGGATGCCGATCGCTATAGCTCTAGCTGGTTTCACTTAACCACTGGTGCAACTATGCTAGGTGCCTTTTTTATTGCAACCGATCCAGTCTCTGCAGCAACCACACCTAAAGGCCGTATGATTTATGGCTTTTCGATTGGCTTTTTAGTCATTATGATCCGCACCTTTGGTGGCTACCCAGAAGCCATGGCCTTTTCAGTATTACTGTTAAATATCGCTGCACCCACCATTGACTATTACACTAAACCTAGCGTTTATGGTGAAAAAGCCTTGGAGGATTCTGATGACTGATTCATCACCAAGCAAAAAAGTATTTTCCCAGGCAAGCATTAAGAATGCGATTACCTTAGGTTTGTTCGCTCTAATTTCAACGGGCCTAATTGGTATTACCTATTGGTTTACTAAAGATAAAATAAATCAGGAAATTGAAATAGCTTTAGCTAAACAACTGAACCAATTAATACCCGCCGATCATTATGATAATTCACCCTACAATGACTGCATTCAAGTTAACGAACAAAAACTTTTAGGTGGCAAGGATCTAAAAATTTTTCGGATCAGAAAAAATCAAAAAGACTATGCGCTTTTTATGAATATCGTCGTACCCGATGGCTACTCTGGAAAAATCAAATTACTACTCGCTCTTTATAGCGATGGTAGCATTGCCGGTGTTAGAGTCATTGAACACCAAGAAACACCTGGTCTAGGTGATAAAATAGAAAAGAAAAAATCTGATTGGGTTGACCAGTTTATCGGTAAATCACTTCGTAATACACCGACTAAAAGCTGGCATGTCGTTAAAGATGGCGGACAATTTGACTCATTAACTGGCGCAACTATTACATCTAGAGCAGTTACAAAGTCCTTACACAAAAGTTTGCAATATTATCAAAAAAACAACAGCTCTTTATTTACACAAGCAGCCTCTTGTGGAGACAAAAATGAATTGGATTAAGAAAAATGTACCTATTATCAGAGATGGTCTATGGAATAATAATGCGGCTTTAGTTCAACTACTCGGCCTATGCCCTTTACTTGCGGTCAGCTCAAACTTAATTAATGGATTAGGTTTGGGGCTTGCGACAACTTTTGTGCTAGTCGCTTCAAATATGACAGTATCT
This sequence comes from uncultured Kangiellaceae bacterium, assembly GCA_964411875.1. GTDB lineage: Bacteria > Pseudomonadota > Gammaproteobacteria > Enterobacterales > Kangiellaceae > Aliikangiella. The sequence continues at coordinate 1,335 of CAYPMT010000183.1, read as the reverse complement.
TTAATGCGCCATCATATCCCCCAAGAAATTCGTATTCCTATCTTTGTTATGTTGATTGCCTCGTTTGTTACTAATATTCAGTTACTCATGAATGCCTTCACTTACGAACTTTATTTAACTCTAGGAATTTTTATTCCACTTATAGTCACCAACTGTGCCATCATAGGTCGAGCAGAAGCTTTTGCCAGTCGTAATAAAGTATTACCCTCTCTGGTTGATGGTTTATCGCAGGGCATCGGTTTTACTTTTGTACTAATGCTACTTGGTGCCTTAAGAGAATTAGTTGGACAGGGCACTATTTTATCAGATGCCCACTTATTACTCGGCGATTGGGCAAAAAACTTAACCTTGAACGTTTATCTAACTGAACAGAAGTTTCTTTTTGCTATTTTACCACCCGGTGCATTTATTGGCTTAGGTTTACTCATTGCTATTAAAAATATGATCGAAGCAAAGCGCTGATACTATTAAAACCATAATTTTCTTAAAGCTGTTATATTCTTAAAGCCCTTATACTCTAAAAACTGTTACGCTCTAAAAGCTGTCATAAAAAAACACTACTCCTTTGCTGGGTTGAACGTATAATAGGTTCTAGACATAGGCAAACTTATTGTTAAACAATATGAACGAAGAACTTCCATTAAAACAAAAGTTGAATTTAGAAACAGCACAAATTAGCTGGCAAGAACTTGAGCTTTTTTTTGCAAAAGGTTGTTTATTACAAGTAGAGAAAGGTTTGGATCTTGTCACTATTGCCGAACAAGTTGCCTCTAACCAAAAAGATCAAATAGAAGCCTTAATACTCAATAAAAAAATCGCTTTTGTCACTGCAGAGTGGGCAAAAAAAAATTGCCAACCAACAACACAAGTTTGGGCCGTAGTAATTGCGCCTTATGTTATTTGCCAACTAATTAATTAAGACCGCTTAAAACTATAAATGTCTATAGCTTACAAACAAGGGGGGAGAACTCTTTAAAAGAGTAGTTTATAGAAAAACTCTCGAAGACTAGTTTCTATCAAATAGTTTTGACAGCATAAATCATCAGTTTGCATAGCTGCGAACCCATGAAACCGAATATAAAGTAATATCAATACAACAGCTAAGCTCGCTAGGCCAAGGATTAAGCTAAGTCGACTAATTGGTTTAATTGTTTTTCGGTTAAAAAACATAACCTTATTCCTTTATATCTCGTTTTATAGCGAATTTTATTGACTTCATTACTAGTGTTTTTTAGTGTTCAGGCAGCTTTTTCCTATTAGATACCCTGATACCACCTATAAATCATACACTAATTTTAAAAACACATCATCCAATAATGATTTAAAATACTACTC
>CAYPMT010000182.1:0-3355 GCA_964411875.1 uncultured Kangiellaceae bacterium | reverse complement strand
TAAAAGTACTCACCATCGGGTAAAAGCTTTGTTCCAAACTCACCTGCCCAACCATGATCAGTTCCATCACCATTACTAATTAAAGTCCGTCCAAAATCAGACGCAGTAAAAGTAGTTACATTATTTTCAATGCCTAACTCAACCGTTGCTTGATAAAAAGAATTTAAGCCACGACTTAATGTTTCAAGTAGTTTAGCCTGTCTTTCTAATTGATTATCATGTGTATCCCAACCATCCAAGCCAACAAAAAATATTTGTCGAGAAACATTAAGCTCTTCTCGAGCGGCAATCACTTTAGCAACCATTTTTAAATTTTGTGAAAAATCATCTTCAGGAAAAAAAGTTTGCATATCACCGACATGCTCAAAAATATCCCTAACATCATAAGAAATTGACTCTGAACGCTTTTTAACTCTAGCGAATTCATCACCAAAAATACTACCACTTGGACTTGCCATTAATGCATCAAAGGCATCCATACGTTTTTTATATTGTCCATGACTAGCTTTTCTATTTAAAAGCAATAACGATTTAACGCCTTTTGGTGATAAGTTATAAGGTATCGTTGAATTACCCGTTTGTATAAGGTTATTTCCAAATAAAGAAATATTCATTGGTAATATGGCATCGTTATTAACAAAACTCATCATATCTGCCATACGCCCAGCCCAACCACTTGGCTGAGAAACATTTGCTTGCAAACTATGCCAAAAATCTTGTTGATCGTTATGAGAAAAAAGTTGTGGTGGTAGTTTTACCTGCTTATTAAAAAGCTGTTCTCGTGTTGTTGGCTCAATTAGAGCACCTACATTGGCTAGAATGGCTAACTTTCCTGTATCAAATAAATTTTTTATCTCACTAGTTTGAGCATGTAACCCATAATCAATACCATTACTCGTTATCGGGTTAATACCGAGTAATTCTTCACTAGGAATAGCCAAGTTTTCACGTATTGCTTTATATTGATTATATTCACTAGTGGTTTTTGGTATCAACATATTATGAGTATCATTACCACCATATAAAAATACACAAACTAATGCTTTGTAATCATTATTTGACTCAGCCAAAGCATTCATCATAGTTAACGAGTTAATACTCGCCATGGCACTCGCGCTGGCCAAGGTTGATTGAGCACAACGCTTAAAGAAATCACGACGATTAAATTGATGTTGATTTTTTGTTTTCTTATTCATTACAAATTACCTTTGATAAGCAAACTCCGGTGATATAGCAACCAAAAACAAAACTTCTTTGACCCGTAGACTTCCATCATCATTAAAAGAGGTTTTATTAACAAAGCTAGTTAATATATCTCGCATTGGATCACTCATACGTCCAGCTAAAAGTAATTCATTGAGCTTTTCCACCAGCTTATCTGGCTCAGCCGCTAATGATTTTAATGTATCGAAATTTAGAATGACTCGGTTTTTTTCGCCTCTCTCATTTTGGTTCTCGTTTTTAATATCGTGAATATACCTAGCTAAACGGTTTTGAGTTGACACTGCGGTAGATTCATCAAAAATTTGAAATTCAGGTGATGCTAAATTTAATCGGCTTAGTTCACCTGGCTGACTATATTCTGGCAAGAAAAAATTAAACACTGAAGGTGCACTTAAATGTTGCTGACCGATATCACCTAAAGAATCGTAATAACGTAATCGTCCATTAATTCCTTCCGCTTGAAAAGCCCGCCAAATATTAATCAATTTAATCATAGGCTCTTTTAATTTGCCGAAATGATAGGGATTATCAATATGCCCTCTAAAAGCTTCTGTATCCATTAAAATAGCTTTAACCACAGCCTTTAAATCACCTTTAATGCCCTGTCCATTATCATTAAAAATTTTAGCCACACGCTCAACATAATTTGGCGATGGATTGCTCGTGACTAAACGTTGAATCAGTTGCTTGCTAATAAAAGGAGCAACATTAGAATGATTAAATAAATTATCTAAAGCCATTTGTAAATCTTGCCGTGCCGTTTGATTGGCAGGTAAAACCTCGCCATTCAACAGTATTTTTTCACCTTTATCATGAAAAGCATCAAATGCCTTCATTGGCAAAATATCTCTCTCTGGATCTTTGTTTTTTGCACAAAACTCATCCGTATTACCATAACTCCAGCCAGTAAAAACCCGCGCAAATGCCAGTATTTCATTTTGTTTATAAGTATCTAGCGGTTGGTTATTCTCATCTAAAATCTCAGTGCCATTAAGGTTTAGCTGCTTTAACCCAGTCGTGAATAACTGCATCACCTCACGCGCATAATTTTCATCCGGTTGAATAGTCCCCATAGTATTAGCTTTTTGATTACAGTTCATACTCAGAAAACTACCCATCATTGGATGCAAAGTAATAGCTTCAAGCAATTCTCTAAAGTTACCAAACGCATATTCAATCAGTAGATCAGTGTAACTAGCCAAACCTCTTACTTTATTACGTAAAGCACTATCCTTTTCTGAAATGACAAAAATCTGACTAAGCGCAAAAGCTACTCGTTGCCTTAATTGATCATTGCCATTAACCACTGTATTCCACCAAACATCCGAACGTAACATACGCCGTTGTTTATTTTCATTAAAGTCATAGGTATTCTCATAACCTGTTTCTATGAGTAATTGATTGAGTTGCTTAAGCTGATAATTAGGCACTTGTTCAAACTGATCATCTAACCAACTTTCATAACCATTATTTATGAGTTGTTGCATATCAGTCTCAGTTGGACCGAAGGTTGCTCGGTAAAGAAACCGGGCAGCATCAGCTTTATTAGCTGGCTGCTCTATTGAAATTTCAATATTTTGGGCTTGAGTGTTCTGAGTTTGGATATCCTGACCCTGGATGTTTTGAGAATTTTCAGTTTGCTCTGATCCCTTGCTTCCACAAGCAGACAATAAACATAATGCAACAACTAATAAGACTTCATTAATACGCAAAAGCTTCTAACCTTACAGTTCTTGAAACTGTAACTTAACTTCATTCAAAAGATGCAAAGCAAATTATTACTAGCTTCGATATTCAATTTATTGTTTAATCAAAAACTTAATCATTAATTGGTAGAAAAAAGCATTTTTTTGACTATCAATACAACCTAATAACTTAACTTCCTTATTAACAATATATCGACATAATCAATGGCTACTTTAGTAATATTTAGGTTATTTTATTGATATTTAATTATGCTAATAAATAGAGCACAATGATTAACAACAATCTGTTTAAACGAGCAGCTAGAGTCATTTTTCTGACTCTTTTTCTCTATGGATTAGGCATTGTAATTCTGTATTTTTATCAAGAAAAACTCTTATTTCCAGCAACTAAGCTGGCACAAGATCACCAATTTAACTTCCCTGTT
>CAYPMT010000181.1:0-3385 GCA_964411875.1 uncultured Kangiellaceae bacterium | reverse complement strand
TCCTTCCGTCACCAGAATGCTGTGAGTTATTTTAGTTGGTGTAGTTTAAACTGGTTTTTCGTAGAGCAGCTTAGCGGCAGAAATCCCTTTTAAGCACTTTATTTTAAGTTGTTTAGCTTTCTCTCGAATGGCCTCAACCGAACCAATCACGCGAGAGTAACTAGTTTCGATTTGTTGAACCTGTGCGAGCCAATGGTGGGATTGTAAGTTTAACTTTTCCAGCGTTGATGTGATATGTTTTGGCATATTGGCTTTATTTGGATGGATAATATTTTTCGCTGTCCATTCAACAAGCTCGATATAATCTTTCAGTTTGATATTGAATGTTTGTTTTTCAATAGTCGTGACGATAGCTTGAATCTTTTGTTCAAGTTGCTCCACTTTATTTTCTTTTTCTATTTTAATACCATCAATCCGTCGTTTAATGCTGGTATGTTTTGAGTCATCTAATCTCTGAGCAACTCTAGCTCTGACTGGGTTTAAGTCAACATAAGCCATGCAAGAGAGTACAGCCGCTTCATCAAGAAGAGCTTGTGAATGAAACCGACCTTGCCAGAATCGACCGGTACAATATTCTTCTTGATTACTCATTTTAGCTAAAGGCTCATTTAGTCGTCGCATAAACCAAGATAAAGAGCCTAAGCGTTGTCGGTATTTCTTGAGTAGTTTCTTATCCGAGAGAATGGCTTTTTTTCTCATTTCACGTTGTGCGCTATTTTCCGGTAAATCCAGACGCGAGGGATAAACCTTTAACCAGCGCTCAGCGATGTCATCATCGGACCAAGACAAAGGTAGCTTTGGGTCAACATAAAGTACGAGATGATAGTGATTATCCATAATGGCATAGGCAAAGATTTCAACAGCAAAAATCTTACACAATTCAACCATCCGCTTTTTTAACCAAGTTTTGCGATGACTGTAATCAATGCCGGTTTCTTTATCCAGACCACACAAAAAAGCACGACGAACACAGCGATTGGTGCAGTGATAAAAGCCTGCGGTATTTTTATCGATTAAATGTTTACGAGCAATGGGCATAAAAGTCATCCTTGAAAAACTATCCTTAATTTATTTTGCTAGATGTGCGTATTTAGATCAACGTAAGATAACCGATAACGGAGTAGGAAAAGCGTAATAATTCCTGTAGGATATTTTCTATAAATAGAGTGTCAGATATTATTAATCAATACCAGTTTCTTTATCAAAGCCACACAGAAAAGCACGACGCACACAACGGTTGGTGCAGTGATAGAAGCCAGCGGAGCTGTTATCGATTAGATGTTTGCGAGCAATGGGCATAAAGTTCATCCTTGAAGAATTATCCTAACCCCATTTTGAGTGAGTAAACGATCCAAATCAAAGGTCGATGACTTGATTAAGGATAGGAAATAGGACTTAATTGTTGTAGGATATTTTCTATAAGTAGAGTGTCTGATATTATATTCTTTGTATTGTTGGTACCGCTGGGGCTGCAACACCAGCTTGTGTTGCAGGCGTCAGTGCCGGCTCTACGATTGCAAATGGCGGTAATTTTAGTGATGGTTTGACAGCGGGAGCGAGGTCTTATGCGACCAGCGTAATATCCGCGGGAATTGCTGATAGTATTGGTGGTGCGCTAGATGCTGGTAAAATTAGTATTGAGGGTGCGGCAGCATTACATGGTGCTTTAGGTGGTGTGATGTCGGTAGTCAATGGTGGTAAGTTTGGTCATGGGTTTGCCAGTGCGTTTGTGAGTAAATTGGCTGGGGAGTATTTGTATCCTGCTGATGGCAGTGGGTTGATACAAACTAAAGAAATACGAATTGTGACGGCTGCTTTAGTGGGCGGAACTATTTCAGATGCTACCGGTGGTAAGTTTGCTAATGGTGCTGTGCAAGCAGGGATCCAATGGGCGTATAATGCGGAGGCAACTGAAGAGGATACCAATGAAGTAGATAGCGATGAGTTTATAAAGGAGCTTAAAAGACTACAGCGCTTAAATTATGATAAAGTATTTCTTGAAGCAGGTTTTACAGAAAAAGAGATAATTAGCGAGGGACTATATAATGCATGTGCCACACGAGTTTGCCTAGCTTTACATAAAGCTGGTCACAAGATTAATACCAATAAGTCCGGTTATTATAAAAATGGAAAAAGAATAATTACATCTGTTGTTGGGTTATCTGATTATTTAACTGAAAGTTTTGGTAAACCATTAACAATTGGTTTTGTTGAAAGTCTACCTAAAAATATTGGTGCTAAGCAAGGAGTAGTTTTATTTATTCATAATGAAGGAGATGGACATGCAACAGGTTTTGAGTCTGGTGCAAAAAATGTAACTGACTCTACCTTACCTAATACAGAAGGAGTTGCTGTTGGTAGCAATAGAACAGAGTTTTGGGAGCTTTGATGAATGTTTAATAATATGATGTTATTAAGATTAAGTTTTATGCTTACAATCTTATTACTACCAATGTCTTCGTGCGCTCAAGAAAATATGCTTTGTAAAAAATTTGACTTGGATTTAAATAAACAAGCTAGCGACCATAATTTTAATGTGTTTTCAGGAAATTTAGATGGTTATGAGGTTTACATTGGGGTTAGAATAGATAAAAAGAATTTGGTACTTGTATTTGAGGGAGCTTTTAGCACCATAATAAGAGATGGAACAATTAAACTAGATACTAGTATCCAAGAATTATTGAGCTGTTTATTAATAAAAGTGCAAAAATATTATGATATTTCTAAAATTGATACAATAAGTACGGATCTATTTCCATTCGATTTGGCTTGTAAGTCTCTTCAGTTTCAGGTTGACTTTTTTAAAAAAAATAAACAAGTGTATTTAGAGTACTTTAAAAAAATTGATACCTTAAAGAAGATACCTGATTTTGCACGCGAGGCAGATTTGTATGATGATTTCATACTGGCTTTTACTAAGTCAGGTTATAATTTTGACAGTTTATCCAGCAGCTTTAACTTTGAGAAAACATCAATTGTCACTGCTAAAAATTTCATAGAGAACTCTAACATTAAGAAAAATAATTCTTGTGGCTTTTCATCAGAAGAACTCTTATATGTAAAGCAGTTCTTGCCCAATGCATTGGTGCCTATACGAATGGTAGATGTAAAATTTAATTTTAAAAAATGAATCAAATCAATCAATAAAAATGGACAGTCTACTTATCAATAAAAATGGACAGTCTACTTATAGAAAGTTAAAAAGGCGTTGCTTTGGGGTAACGTTTTTTTGTTTTAGGTGGTTTTGAAAAAAGGACAATAAAAATGGACAGTCTACTTATAGAAAGTTCAGAACATAAATAGACAGTCTACTTATAGAAAGTTAAAAACACAATAAAAATGGACAGTCTACTTATAGAAAGTTAAAAAGGCGTTGCTTTGGGGT
>CAYPMT010000180.1:0-3428 GCA_964411875.1 uncultured Kangiellaceae bacterium | reverse complement strand
TCCATAAACTTTCTAGCTAACATCCAATCATCACCGCTCTTTACTAGTGCATGAAGGAATTCTTTTTGACTTCGTGTTTTAGCAAAACTTAACGCCTTTACTTGACTAATACTCTCAAGACCTGGACTTTCATAATCACCAATAATTTTAAACTCTTTAGGATCTCGCTTATGTTTTTGATGTAATAAAAAATCAACTTTTTCTCCACCAAGTACTCGAGATCTAACTAACCATTTTCTTGTTGAGTTTGCTTCTAACGAATGAGAGCGTCCTGCTAGTCCAATCGGCTTAAAATGAGTATGGGCTTTACTTGTAGCGCCATAGCCAACCCAATCGGCAATTGCGGTATACATTCTTCCATCTTCAAAAAAATCTATATCATGAACCACCGTAAAATCAATATCTCCCACAGCATCAAAACCTTGATTTCTTTCACCCCTTTTTACATTAACCACAGAAAGGTCATCAAGCAAAATATTCTTTCTTAATAAGCCTCGCGCATTCCTTGCTGGCTTTTCAAGCCGATAAATAGTTCCATGATTCATGCCTGTCATATAAATAGCATTTTCCCCTACAGTTAAAAACTTACAAGCAAACTTCGCTCTTGGTGACCAAGGAATAGCATAATCTGAAGGCGAAGCTTGGGTTTTGATAAATTCATTATCAACGACGACTTTCCAAGCATCATGATCATAAGCAAATAGGCTTCCTCTTGTCTGTCCATCACAAATCCATACGGTTTGTTCATCATTAGGATCCTGAACCGCTTGGTACATTCGATGTCCATTATCATCTGGAGAAATTTTTTGCCATGCTTCTTTTTCATCTGCACCTGCTCGATGAATATATACGCCTCCAGACCTCGCTGGCGAAACATCATAGTTTTTATCTAAGGTTACTAATACATGCCTTTTTCCATTGTTACTGGTGTAACTTGCTAATGAGCGTGCATTACGATTAACAAGACCATCATCATGAGTCAAACCAATATGAGCCGCTCTAAACTTAATGCGCCTTTGGTTAATCGTCCACCCTTGCCAACCTATAAAAGCTTTTAATACACCTCGATCAGTAGCAATATACATATGATGACGACTTTCACTATTATGTTGTTTAACAACTAATATTGATAAAACGCTGCCATTGTTTATGGGGTTACCTTTTCTATCACTTGCTGGAAATAACCGTCTTTTTTTAATACGAGGATCCGCTTTTAGAGTTTCTATATTGACTTCGCCAACACTTAGACCATCTGGATCCTCTAAGGATATCAACATGCCATATTGTTGTTCAGAGCTCTCAGGTATAGGGTGTTGATCCCTACCACCGCCATGACGCATTTCAACAGAACCCGTACCAATATAAAGCCTATTAACGCTAGGCCGAGGATCAAAATAAAGCGAAGAGATCGCTACTTGGCTTGTAAATCGAATCAGGTTACTCCACTGTCCATTAGTATCTCGCCTATAAACTGCTCCTTGTTTATTAGCAATGTACAGCGTTCCATTAACATTTAATGATGCTCTTATAGAATCATGGTTAAACAGTCTATTTTCCAAAGGAAAAACTTGCCTTTGAAATTTTAAAGGATCAGTCAATAAATCAAGGCTTCTTACTCCCCCACACTCAGAAGCCAACACAAGTTCATCCTCAGTAGAAAGAAGGATCCCCGTTGGAGAGCCTCCGCCCCCCATAGATAAACTTTTCAGTGAACCATTTGCTTTTACAACAGAAACATTAACTATTACAAAAAACAATACAGAAAGTAAAAAGCTTATTTTTTTTATAACACTCACAACCATACCTTTATTATTCTCAAAGAATTGCTTATTACCAAAAAATCACTAACTACCAAAATTTTAAGTCGCTTGATAAAAAACCAATTAAACAATAGTCAGAGTGATAATACCGTAACTAGGTTACAAAATAACAATTCAACTATAAAATCGAATATAAAATCTCATTTTGAAAAGACTAAAAATAAATCTAGGAGAGCGTTACAGGATAGGAATTAAATTAGTATCAATCATTTTAAGTAGTTTGTTGATTGACTTAGTTGATTGAGCCTGTAATATCAAATCTTTTGATAAATGTGGCGCCAAAGATTCAAGAAAAGCAAAAATATAATTTCTAAAATAAAAATTTCGATCAAAAACCACATTAACTAATGATGGTTCAAATAAATGGTCAATAGGTATTTTAACTAGATCTTTATCAAGATCTTGCTGATAAGCCATACTAGCAATAAATCCAATACCTAAACCCATTCGCACATATGATTTAACAACTTCACAATCAGATGCAGTAAATACAATATCGGGTGAAAAGCCATTCTCTTTAAACTTTCTTAATACAGAGTTGCTATCACTACCAATATTAGTGTGAGTTAAAATCGGATATTGCGCTAAAATATCAAAATCAATCGAAGCTTTTTTCGCTAATACATGGTTTTTTGGAACAACTAAACAACGCTGCCAAAAAAAACAGGGTAATTGAATTTTATCTGTAAAACCTGATTCATCATCATGAACTAAAGCTAAATCAAGCACACCTTGATCAAGGTTAGCATTAGTTTTCTCGGAGTCACTTTGTAGAATATGTAAAGCAACTTTAGGATAGTCTTTACGATACTTGTCAACAACAGGCGGTAAAAAGTAACGCGAAAAGGTATTGTTAGAAGATAAATTTAATCGACCTTCATTTTCATCAACATAACTCGATGCAATCTGTTTGATTTTTTTAAACTGTTTTAAAATATCTTCTGCAACCGGTAAGATCTCTCGCCCTGCAGGTGTAATGTTAGTAAGGTGTTTTCCACTACGCACAAAAATTTGAACACCCAACTCATCTTCCAAAAGCCGGATGTTTTTACTAATTCCAGGTTGTGAGGTAAATAATTTTTCAGCAGTCGCAGACACATTTAGCTGGTTACGAACAACTTCAAAAATATATTTAATCTGTTGCAGCTTCATTGAATAACTAATATAACTCTAAACTCGATGAACAACACTCAAACGAACTTTCAACTCAAAGCTCAAGTGACTATTCAGTTTACTCTAAGGTTAAGCATAGTTGTATTTTTCTAATTCACAAGAATTTAGCGAAAGAATCCGCTGATATACTGATAATATGAGATTATTAAGCTGGCTTAGCTCAAACAAACAAGCGACTATTTTATTTAAATATTGCTTACCTAATTATTAGCAACACCATGGGGCACATGACCAGTCGCGACATGCTCTGCAGCATCATCACAATGTAGCGTTTGATCATCAAAGAATACGTCTGCTTCAAAAGACTTAAGAAACTGCCCCTTTGGCATACCACCCAAAAATAAAGCCTCATCAATACGAATTTGCCATTCTCGTAAAGTTCTTATCACTCTTTCATGAGCAGGTGCAGAGCGCGCAGTCACTAATGCTGTTCTG
>CAYPMT010000179.1:0-3454 GCA_964411875.1 uncultured Kangiellaceae bacterium | reverse complement strand
ACTCAGTCAATAAGTGCATAGCGCCAGCGTCAAAAGCGTTTTTGCCTTCTTTTTTCGCTTAGGAAAAAAGAAGGTCGCAGGCAGAGCGAAGCACTGCGAAAGAAACTTAAACTACTGATAGCTTTCAACAGCTCAAAAGCATTAAATAGATTAGTGCAGTAATTCTGTCATATTAGTAGATTATGATAGACACCTTTCGTTATATCAGCAAGAGTAGTGTCCTTGAAAACAGAGTCAACATTGTTATCAAAATCACGCTTATTAAATAGTGCCTGGATTGCTTATTTGTCGTCGACCTATGACTTAATGGCTAATCAGTTGAAAATTAAAGGTCTATCTAATTCGCAGTTGGTGTTATTGGCAAGTCGTGCTTCTGTTGTAGTAGCGATTATCTTAATAGTAATTAAAGTTTATGCGCTAGTGATGACAAACTCTGTCGGGTTATTGGCATCATTGGTTGACTCATCATTGGATTTATTAGTTTCACTGATTAATTTATTCGCAGTTCATTATGCGTTAAAACCAGCCGATAAATGTCATCGTTTTGGCCATGGAAAAGCTGAGTCCATTGCTGGTTTAGCCCAAGCGGCTTTTATTAGTATTTCTGCTTTATTTTTAATTGGTTACGCAATATTACATTTATTGGACCCGCAGCCACTCAAACAAATTAATTGGGGTATCGGTATTGTTACTTTATCAATTGTTTTAACGGGATTACTAGTCATCTTTCAAACTATTGTGATTAAAAAAACCAACTCCATTGCAATTAAAGCTGATCGATTACACTACCAATCAGATTTATGGACAAACTTATCCGTATTGTTCGCCTTGATTTTAACCTTAACCGGAATTCAATATGCTGATACAGTGATTGGTTTGTTATTAGGGGTTTATATCTTAGAGTGTGCAATTAAGCTAGGTTATGAAGCGATTCAAGTGTTGTTGGATCGCTCATTACCAGAACAAGTAACTGAAGAGATTATTAGCATAACGGCTAAGTATCCGGAAATTGTTGAAATTCATGATATTCGAACACGTCAATCAGGCAAGACAGCGTTTATCCAGTTTCATTTGGTATTTAATGGTGACATGTCACTGACGGAAGCTCATAAACTTGCTGAAAGTGTTGAACAAGCAATACTTGACTTGTATAACGAAGCTGATATTTTGATTCACCTTGATCCCCACACTCATGTTATTCAACCATTAAAACAAATTGCGTAATTATCCCTGTATTCTTTTAATATTTTTGACATATTAGTAGATTACAATGATGGCATTGGTTTGAGTTTTTATATGACAAGTTTATGAAATTGAAGACGTGGTTTTACATTGTTGGGTTTGTTGCATTGCTGATTATAATGAATTTATTTAGTGATAGTGCGACATCAAAAAGCTCAGTTTCAACCGACACAGCTAATGCTGAGTTGCCAATAAAAAAGGTAATAGAAAAAAAAGGACTTAATCTTGATAGGATATTAATTATTGATAAGTCTCGCTCTTATAACACTCAAATTATTAATAGCTTGTTAGAGTCAGATAGCGTATTACCTAAAGTTCCTGATATTCATCCTGTTTCAGTAATGAATAATCGTGAAGCGATTATTCCACCCCAGTGTTATACAAAAACCGAAGGGCGTTTCAACCCTTGTTATGTTTGTCATCAAGAGCCGATTAAAGGCCGTGAAAATGTAATGGCTGATGATGATCTTCAAGAAGCTTATAGCTTTAGTGATGAAGGTATGACTAATCAATGGAAGAATCTTTTTAAAGATCGTAGCAAACAAGTTGCTAAAATTAGTGATCAAGAAATTCAAACATGGATTGACCAAGATAATTATTCTAATTTGGCTGCTCGTTTAAAAGAGGCTGAATTTGAAGGTTGGGTTCCTGACTTAAAAGATCTACAAAAAGCAGCAGAGGCCTTTGACGAAGAAGGATTTGCCTTGGATGGCAGTGAATGGGTGGCATTTAATTACAAACCATTACCGAGTACTTTTTGGCCGACTAATGGTTCAACTGATGATGTCATGATCCGTTTACCGGCACCATTTCGTCAAAATTTATTGGGGCATTATTCAAGAGATGTTTATAAAGCTAATCTCGCTATTTTAGAAGCGACGATTAAAGGTGTCGATAAAGTTTCAAGTTTGCCGATTAATGAAAAAAAAGTTGGTGTTGATCTGGATGGTAATAGTGAGTTATCTACAGCTCATTTTGTTACTCAAGTGGATGCTTATGTTGGCTTAGCTAAAAATGAATATCATGACACTTTTATTTATCCCAAAGGAACCGAGTTCTTACATACAGTCCGTTATGTTGGTATTGATGAAAAAGGGGATCTTTATAATCCTCAGCGTATGAAAGAAGTGCGTTACATGAAAAAATGGCAAGTGTTTGCTAAACCAGTATTAGCTCGTGAATATCAGCTTGAAGGCTATGAAAAAGAAGCTGGCAACTTGCCCGGCTATCATGACTTAAAGCATCATGGTTTAGATAATGGTATGGCTTGGTCGCTGCAAGGTTTTATTGAAAATAAAAAAGGTGACTTAAGGTTTAATACCCATGAGGAAAACTTCTTTTGTATGGGATGTCATACCTCTATCGGTGCAACTATTGACAAAACGTTTAGTTTTGCTCGAAAAGTTGATGGTGCTAAAGGTTGGGGTTATATCAACCTTAAAGGCATGCCAGATGCACCTAACATGGGTGAAGAAAAAGGTGAAATTGCTACCTATTTTGAGCGTGTTGGTGGTGGAGGTGAATTCCGAAGTAATCCAGAAATGGCTGAGCGCTGGTTAAATAAAAATGGAATGCCTGATTATAAAAAAATTGCTCAAGCTAAAGATGTGCATGATTTAATTACGCCTTCGGTGCAAAGAGCTAGGCAATTAAATAAAGCTTATAAAGTTATTGTTGAAGAGCAAAGTTTTATTTTTGGTCGTGATGCTACAGTCGTACCACCAGAAAATGTTTATAGTCATGTTGATAATGAAACAGCACCTACCTTAACGGAAGATCTGATCCATAAATGGGATATACGTTTGGACTGGACGAAGCCAAAGAGTGAAACTGTAAAACAAACAAATTAATTTAATCTATTCGTCTTTTTGTCATAAAAAATAATATTTTCATCATATAAGTTTCATAATTGATTCACTCTCATGTCACTTTGATTTTATTAAATAACGTCGGTTTAACCAAACTACTGTGAGTTTTCTTTTAGAACTCACTTTTTAAGCATTATTTAATAAAATATTGGAGAGTAATATGAAATTTACCAAAGCGTTTGCTTGTGGTGCGCTTGCTTTTTGTTCGCAAATGGCACTTGCAGGTACAGACATTTATTTCAACCCTTTAACTCAATCAGCCTCAGTTGCTTCGCCAAATCATCCTAACGAAATGACTGGTCCATGGGTTGTTCCTGCTGGCGTTACTCAAGTGAACTTGACTA
>CAYPMT010000178.1:0-3470 GCA_964411875.1 uncultured Kangiellaceae bacterium | reverse complement strand
CTTTCAGAAGGCATGGTTCTAGCAGCAGGTCCTGGTGGCCAAGATCTTTGGATACTTAATCCAGATGAAGGCGCTCAAGCTGGTATGCGAGTTAAATAAGGTCTCGATTAATAAACTATGAATCAATTACAACTTTATCCAGAAGCTTGGATCGTTTATATCTTACTTGGTTTAGTCTTACTTTTTTTGCTCGATTTAAAACTACGTAAAAGACCCTTTAGTTTAAGAGCGGGATTATTAAGCTTGATTGCTGTATTAGCTTTTACTCCAGAAGTCGCAACCGATGCTGAAACCTTCGCCCCCAAAGTTATTACCAGTCTATTGAATGCTGAAACTCAAGGTATTGTCACTTTTTATCAAGGATTAATGACCTTAACCATTATCTGGGGAATAGTTTTTACAATAGTTTTGGCTATTCGTTATTGGCTTCTTGCTAGAAAAAAATCGCTATCACCTAACTTAATGGAAGGCGATAATAATACTTAATAAAAAACTGTATTTAAACACACAGTTATATTTAAAGAGAAATTGTGACTTAATAGAACATAAAATTTATGTCTGAAATTCTCCTTTTACTAATTAGCACAGTTTTAGTTAACAACTTTGTGTTAACTAAGTTTCTCGGCCTTTGTCCCTTTATGGGTGTTTCTAATCGCGTTGAAACTGCATCAGGCATGGCTGCAGCAACAACGTTTGTTTTAACACTGGCTTCTATTGCTAGTTATTTAATCAACACCTATGTGCTCAAAGCTTTTAATTTAGAATATTTACAAGTTCTATCTTTTATTTTTAGCATTGCCATTGTTGTTCAATTAACTGAAATGGTGATCCATAAAACTAGCCCAATACTTTATCGGCTATTAGGTATTTTTCTTCCGCTTATTACCACCAACTGCGCCGTACTTGGCGTTGCTTTACTTAATGTTAATCAAGCTCATAGTTTTTTTGAGTCAATTATTTTTGGGTTTGGTGCAGCCTTAGGGTTTTCACTCGTATTAATTTTGTTTGCTTCCATCAGAGAGCGGATCGCAGCCGCACCTGTACCTGCACCTTTTCAAGGTTCAGCTATTGCTTTAATTACCGCAGGACTGATGTCACTCGCTTTTATGGGCTTTTCTGGGTTAGTTAAACTCTAATGTTGCAAGAACTATTCTATGCCATTTTAATTACCGTTAGCTTCGCTACACTTTGTGGTGGATTACTTGGCTATGTATCAATAAAGTTTAAAGTTGAAAGTGACCCGATTGTTGAAAAGATCAACCAAGTATTACCACAAACTCAATGTGGCCAATGTGGGCACCCTGGCTGTAAACCCTATGCCGAAGCTATCGCACAAGGCGAAGCAATTAATCGTTGCCCTCCTGGTGGAGAGGCTGGTATAAAAGCCTTAGCAGACTTACTAGAGCTTGACGTTATTCCGCTAGATGAATCTCATGGTCAAGAAGCTTTGCCAACGGTTGTCATCATTCGCGAAGATGAATGTATTGGTTGTACTAAATGCATTCAAGCTTGCCCGGTTGATGCCATTGTTGGTAGCTCAAAACAAATGCATACTGTTATTACATCTGAATGTACCGGTTGCGATCTTTGTATACCACCTTGCCCAGTTGATTGCATTGACATACTCACTCTCCCAATAACGCCTAATAATTGGACATGGCAAAACCCAAAAAATATTCTTACCAATCAGCTTGATACTAAAAATAATCGTATTCCAATAAAGAACCTGTCATGAAACCATCACAACAAGCCACAAAGAAAAACTTTGTTCAGCCTGTAACTGGCCGATTTCATGGTGGTATTCATCCTGCAGAAAATAAAGAATTATCAAACTCAATGCCTATTGGAATAGTGCCATTATTTAAAGAGTTAATTATTCCACTTAAACAGCATGCAGGTCATACTAGCCAACCAATTGTTAAATTAGATGAACAAGTCAATAAAGGCCAACTGATTGCCACTTGTCATCAAAGCATTGGTGCAAATATACATTCACCGGCTGATGCCATTGTAAAAAGCATTGAGAACCGTTTTATTGGACATGCTTCTGGTTTAGAAGAACCCGCTATTATTTTGCAAACTGAAGCAAGTCAACCCTCAGAAAGCTATTCACAAGTAGACGATTGGAAAAATCAAAGCCCAGAAGATTTATTAAAGCAAGTAAAACAAGCCGGCATTGTAGGTTTAGGCGGAGCAACCTTCCCGACGGATATTAAGCTTTCTTCTTCACAAGAGTCCACAACCTCGATTAATACATTGATTGTCAATGCTATGGAGTGCGAGCCTTATATTACTTGTGATGATAGAATGCTAAGGGAAATGCCTGATGAAGTGATTCAAGGTGCTGTTATCTGCGCAACAATAACTCAAGCAAAAGAGATTATTTTTGCCATAGAGAATAATAAACCTGAAGCAATAGAATCACTCAATATAGCGATTAATTTTTATCAGTCTAACAACCCTAATTCAGAAATTATTTTTAAAATTAATGTTGCCCCAACCAAATACCCAAGCGGTGGTGAAAAACAAACCATTGAATTAGTTTTAGGTAAACAATTACCTAAAGGTCAACGACCTGCCTCTATGGGTGTGCTTGTTCAAAATGTAGCAACTTTACAGGCTATTTACGCCTGCATTGTTAAAAAACAAGTATTAGCCAATCGGTTAGTGACAATCACTGGCGACCTAGTTAGCCAACCGGGAAATTATTGGATACCTTTTGGAACTCAACTAAAGGATTTAATTAACTTCTTTGATATTTCAAAAGAGGCATGCCAACAAGCCATATTAGGTGGTCCATTAATGGGCAATAAAATCACGAATTTTTCAGTACCCGTTACTAAGTCAACCAATTGTATTATTTTTAATTCCGCTCAAACGGATCAAAAAAGCTGGTTACTTGAGCCAGTTCAACACCAAGCATGTATTCGGTGTGGTGATTGTGAAAAAGTTTGCCCAGCTGAGCTTTTACCACAACAGCTCTATTGGTATAGCCAAAGTGAGCAGTGGGCATCGCTTGAAAAACAAGGTCTATTTGACTGTATCGATTGTGGTGCCTGTGCTTATGTCTGTCCGAGTGAAATCCCACTGGTTCACTATTTTCGTTTTGGCAAAAGTAATATTACACAAAACCAACAAAAAAAGCGCTTGTCAGATAAAGCTAAACAACGATTTGAATTTAAAGAATTTCGTTTACAACGCAATAAAACTGAACGGGACCTAAAACGAAAAGAACATGCAAAAAAAATAACAACTTCCAACAATGAACAAAAAGATCCCCAAACAGATAAACAAACCGCTATTAAACAAGCCCTAGAAAGAGTTAAGCAAAAAAAGAATCAAGCAACGAAAAGCAACTCAGAGGGTCATAAATAGAATGAACTCATCCTCGCCTTTTATCCATAATGCACAAACTACACAACAGCTTATGTTGACAGTTTGTTTAGCGCTTGCTCCTGGCGCACTCATTC
>CAYPMT010000177.1:0-3507 GCA_964411875.1 uncultured Kangiellaceae bacterium | reverse complement strand
CATCAAGCTAACGTTGTTCACGTTCTTCTTGTGCTTGGGAGAGTTCAATTAGCCATTGGTCCCAGGCGAGGCGACATGTTCCATCGGCCCAGCGACAAAGACCTGAAGTAGCAAGCCACTCTTCGGTTAATGCACCCGCAGTAGTGTTTTCCATTGTGATTGGAGCAGTAAAGCTTGCCGCAAGTTCGGGTGACCAATCTAAAAGCTGAAACCAAGTTGCGCCAATAAACTGAGGATCCGCAATAAAAGCATTCGTCATATATTCAACAAAGTCTACTTGAATGGAAGGCGAGCCAGCCATTCCATTTTCTGGGCGATCAGGGGCACCCATGCCATCGTCACCATAACCTACAGGACAGCCTAGTTCTTGAAAGAAAATAAGTTTGTTACCAACATCACCTTTTAAGTCTGTTAAATAGTCTTCCCAAGTCGATTCGCGTGTTACTTGCAAACCAATATCAAGACAGTAATAGTTGACTGTCGCATGATCGGAGTCTTCGAGAATGGCTTTTGTTTCATCAGGAAAGCTGGTATAGGCGCCACCAGTAAAGGTGACAGAGGATGAAATGTTAGGAGCAAGCGCATTAACTCGCGCTAAACCAGCGCGGAAAAACGTAACAAAGTCGGCCGAATTTACCTCACCATCTTCAAGAAGCACATCACCTTCATTACCGATAGATAAACCCCATACACTAGCTTCAGTCAATTGAGGTACAAACCAGTTTAGAAAACTCTCAAATGCTTCTATCACTTCTGATGAAGCGACGGTTAAATCACTTCGAAGAACTTCGCCATCCATCAAATAGTCAGGTAGGGTAAGTCCATCAGTATCAATCGATGATAAGGTTATGTAGGTTGGCAGAGATACACTAGAAATTGATTCTAATAGTTCATTCATAGACGTTTGATCATAAACACCCGCTGATGTTTCCAGTTCTGACCAATCAATCTGAAAACGAGAAATATTCATTCCTGCAGCTATAGCTTGTTCTGTTAACTCTGCTACACGAGCCGGTTGATCGTAGGGCTCAGTTGTTAACTGATCAAAGCCAGTAATCATGCCCATATGAGGACCTGGCCCTAAGTTGGCAACAGTATTAAATTGAGGCTCTGATTCTGTAGAAGAATCGTCTGAACTACCACTGCAGGCGATAAATTGAAGTGAAAATAAACATAAAATCAGACAGTTAATTATTAGTCGTATAAACACTTTAGAAGCCTTTCTGTCGCTTTTGAATTTAAACTACATTATATCACCTGAATGTTACTTTTAGTGCTGTTTTGAAGACGATTATTTTTTTAGAATTAGAGTCTTTACTTGGGCGAAGTTGTAATTCCTCAAAAGAGGCAGTTTAGTTCTTTGCTTTAATGATTGAACGGTTTTTCTTGATAATAAAATCTATTTGCAAATAAGATTGATTTTCATTTGCAATTCGTTTATTATTTGCAGCATCTCAATTACTAACCAATAAAAGTTTTAAACGAAAATGAAAAAAACAAACAAAATCAATGCTTTATCACTGCTCGGTTCGTTAAGTTTAGTTTTGATCAGTGCTTGTGGTGGTGGAAGTAATGATAGCTCAGCTCAACAAGCACCAACAGCAATCACTATTTCTAGTAACTCAGTTGATGAAAACGCGTCTGGCGAAGTCATTGGTACGCTTTCGGCGACAGATGTAAATACTGATGACACTTTTACCTTTACAACCAGTCATGATGATTTTGAAATTACAGCGGATAACCAGCTAAAACTAAAAGCTGAGCAGTCATTAAATTATGAAATAGCATCCAGCGTTGATGTGAGTGTGACAGTGACTGATTCAAGTGAACTAACCTTTCAACAAGACCTAACTATTAACGTTAACGATCTTTTAGATACCTACAAATTTGAAAACGCTGATGGTGATTCAACGGTTTCTTATTCCGGTCAAGTTGCTCGAATGACTTTGATTAGTGAACTTAATCAATATATTGGTAGTGGATTACAAGTTGATCTTGATAGTGAGGCATTAGCAACACGCGAAGCTGTTTTAAATAAATTGAATTCTTTTTATGAAATATCAGAGCAAGCCTATGAGGAAATGGCCGATAGTTTTGTTGTTGATTTTATTGATATGCCTGAACAAACAACATTGCGTGCAGTTTCATCTTCACAAAAAGATTTATTAGGCAAAATTGCTGGCAGTGATGAGGTTGGACAACATAAAGATTGGAATGAGGGTGACTTCGAAGGCTGGGGTTCTAAAGGCTCGACAACACCGCATGGCTTAGTGCAAATTTATTTTGGCTTGCTGGCAGATCATGCACAGGAATTTATTGATGGCAATCTTCGCAGAGAATTTGGCGATGACGCTGGAGAAATTATTCCAATCTATGTCACTGAAGATGGCCGTGATTTAAAACAGTTAATTCAAAAGTTTCTATTAGGTGCGATTGCTTTTTCTCAAGGTGCCGATGACTATCTTGATAATGATACTGACGGTAAAGGCTTATTATCGACAAATATTCCTGACGATAGTGCTTACTCCAGTTTAGGACATGCTTGGGATGAAGGCTTTGGTTATTTTGGTGCAGCAAGAGATTATTTAGAATACACCGATGATGAAATTGCGAGTAAGGGTGGGCGTGAAGATTACCAAGGTAAACATGACACGAATGGTGATACGCTTTTTGATTTGTTTTCAGAAATTAATCTGGGTAACTCGGTTAATGCAGCAAAACGTGATCGAGGTTCAAGCACGGGTATTGATTTAAGCACACAAGCTTTTCAAGGGTTTTTACAAGGGCGTAAGATCATCAATGACAACCTTGGCACAGAGTTAACAGATCAACAAAGGACGGATTTGTTTGCCCAAAGAGACAGTGTTTTAGATGCTTGGGAAAAATCAATTTCTGCTACGGTAATTCATTATATTAATGATACGCGAGCTGATTTAGAAAGACTGCGAACAGATGATGTCGAATTTAGCTATACCGATTTAGCCAAACACTGGTCTGAAATGAAAGGCTTTGCTTTAAATTTACAATTTAATCGTTTATCGTTACTGAGTGATGAAGATTATACTGAATTACATGATTTAATGGGTGATACACCTGTGTTAAGTGAAGCAAACATTGCTGAATATCGAGATGATTTGCTTGCTGCAAGAGCGTTACTCCAAGCGGCCTATAGTTTTGCTGCAGAAGATGTTGAAAACTGGTAAGTGATGTAAATCAAACATCAGTTTTATTCAAAAAGGTTAAGCATTTTAGGCTTAGCCTTTTGTCGTTTATAGTGTTTATTGATATTGTTTATAAAAAATTAAAAGCTAGAGCTTTAACAGCTTAGAGATATAACCGTTTAAAGACATAGCTGTTTAAAGAAATAAGAGTTTAAAGAAAGAACAATTTAGAGAAATAATAATGAAACCAATCAAATTTATTTTTAATGTGTTTGCTATTGCAGGGCTATGTTTTTTGATCGCATGTGGTGATAGCTCCAGCAGTTCTTCGGGTACAGACAACCTA
>CAYPMT010000176.1:0-3513 GCA_964411875.1 uncultured Kangiellaceae bacterium | reverse complement strand
GGTGGTGGAATTGGTAGACACGCTATCTTGAGGGGGTAGTGGCCGTAGGCCGTGCCGGTTCAAGTCCGGCTCTGGGCACCATGATTTAACCTTTTAATGGCAGCAAATCCGTCTCTTGACATCCTCTAATCTGGCCATTACAATGCCGCTCCCTGTTAGTTTGACCAAGTTAGGTTGGATTTTTCAGGATTAAAATTTATATAGATAATCTGGAGTTATGGTAAACCATGTCAACTATTAATCAGTTGGTACGCAAACCTCGTAAAAAGGTGGTTCAAAAGAGTAATGTTCCTGCGCTTGAGGCAAACCCTCAAAAGCGTGGTGTTTGTACTCGTGTTTACACAACTACACCCAAAAAACCAAATTCAGCGCTACGTAAGGTTGCTCGTGTCCGTTTAACTAATGGATTTGAAGTAACTTCTTATATTGGTGGTGAAGGACATAACCTACAAGAACATAGTGTGGTTATGATCCGTGGTGGTCGTGTTAAAGATTTACCTGGTGTTCGCTATCATTGCGTACGTGGTAATCTTGATTTGGCTGGTGTAAAAGATCGTAAACAAGGCCGCTCTAAATACGGTGCTAAGCGACCTAAGTAATCGTAAGTAGTAAAAGTTAAAATTTGCTTTATTGAGTTTTGACTAAAAAGTAATAGTATTCAGCAGAGTTAAAGGGTATTTAATTGCTAGCTCGCAACGAGTTAGATTAATTATCCAGTTGAATATTAACGGACATCCCTTAGTGATGTGAGTAAGGTCTGGGCACAGTCCCGGATAAACCTGAAGTTAACACATAGGAAAATTTATTATGCCTAGAAGACGCGTCGTTGCGAAACGAGAAATTTTGCCAGATCCTAAGTTTGGCAGTGAGCTATTAGCTAAATTCATCAACATTCTTATGGTTGATGGTAAGAAATCAGTCGCTGAAAAAATTGTTTATCAAGCGCTTGATATTATTAAAGAAAAGAAAAATGCCGAAGAAGCTTTAACCGTTTTTGAAGACGGTTTAGAAAAAATTAAGCCTTTGGTTGAGGTTAAGTCTCGCCGTGTTGGTGGTTCGACTTACCAGGTTCCTGTTGAAGTTAGACCTTCACGTCAAACTGCTTTGGCGATGCGCTGGTTAGTTGAAGGTGCTCGTAAGCGTGGCGAAAAATCAATGGATGCACGTTTAGCAGGTGAATTACTCGATGCGATTGAAAATCGAGGCTCTTGTGTGAAAAAACGTGAAGATGTGCATCGTATGGCCGAAGCCAATAAAGCTTTTGCGCATTATCGCTGGTAATTGCTTTTTGGTTATTCGCTTTTAGTTCAGGAATTGCAATGCCACGTACTACGCCCATCAATCTTTATCGCAACATTGGTATTTGTGCGCATGTTGATGCGGGTAAAACCACCACCACTGAGCGAGTACTTTTCTATACGGGTTTATCCCATAAGATTGGTGAAGTTCATGATGGTGCAGCGACCATGGATTGGATGGAGCAAGAACAAGAGCGTGGCATTACTATTACCTCTGCAGCAACCACAACCTTTTGGCGTGGTATGCAGGGGCAATATGAAAACCACCGCATCAATATTATTGATACACCAGGCCACGTTGATTTTACGATTGAAGTAGAAAGATCTTTACGTGTTCTCGATGGTGCTGTTGTTGTTTTTTGTGGCTCCTCAGGTGTTGAGCCGCAGTCCGAAACAGTTTGGCGTCAGGCTAATAAATACGAAGTACCTCGTCTTGTTTTTGTTAACAAAATGGATCGCGCTGGTGCTGACTTTATTCGTGTCATAGAACAAATCAAAACTCGCTTAGGCGCAACCCCTATTCCTATTCAATTACCGATTGGTGCTGAAGAAGAATTTAAAGGCGTTGTTGATCTTATTAAGATGAAAGCGATCTATTGGAATGAGGCTGATCGTGGTATGACATTTGAATATGCTGATATTCCAGCCGATATGCAAGCAGGTTGTGAATCTTGGCGTGAGACTATGATTGAAGCGGCTGCGGAAGCTAACGATGAGCTAATGGATCAGTATCTTGAAAATGGCGATTTATCAGAAGAGCTAATTAAATCGGGTTTACGTGCTCGGACCTTAAATAATGAAATAGTGGTCGCTACTTGTGGAAGTGCATTTAAGAACAAAGGTGTTCAAGCCGTATTAGATGCTGTGATTGATTATATGCCGGCACCTATTGATGTTCCACCAATAACGGGTGTGCTTAAAGATGGCGAAACTGAAGGCTCTCGACCACCCAAAGACGATGCGCCGTTTGCTGCTTTAGCCTTTAAAATTGCGACAGACCCTTTTGTTGGAACGTTGACTTTCTTCCGTGTTTATTCGGGTGTTTTGCGTACAGGCGATCAAATTCTTAATTCGGTTAAAGGCAAAAAAGAGCGAGTGGGACGCATTGTTCAAATGCACTCTAATTCTCGTGAAGAAGTTAAAGAAGTTTATGCAGGTGATATAGCTGCGGCTATTGGCATTAAAGATGTGACAACCGGTGATACTTTTTCAGAGCCAACAAAACAAATTATTTTAGAGAGAATGGAGTTTCCTGAACCAGTTATTGCTGTTGCTGTTGAGCCGAGAACAAAGCCTGATCAAGAAAAAATGGGGCTTGCACTGAGTAAACTTGCACAAGAAGATCCTTCTTTTAGAGTTGAGACTGACGAAGAGTCTGGCCAGACAATTATTTCTGGTATGGGTGAGTTACATTTGGATATTATTGTTGACCGAATGAAACGGGAATTTAAGGTTGAAGCTAATGTGGGTAAACCGCAAGTGGCCTACCGAGAAACTATTCAATCGGCTGTTGAAGTCGAAGGAAAGTTTGTTCGGCAATCCGGTGGTAAAGGTCAATATGGCCATGTTTGGCTAAAGATAGAGCCATTAGAGTCGGGTAAGGGTTACGAGTTTATTAACCAAATTGTGGGTGGTACTGTCCCTAGAGAATTTATCCCTGCAGTTGATAAAGGTGCTCAAGAAGCCATGCAGCAAGGTGTTTTTTCGGGCTATCCAATGGTTGATGTTAAAGTCACACTTTACGATGGTTCGTATCATGATGTTGACTCTAACGAAATGGCGTTTAAAATTGCAGCTTCAATGGGATTTAGAAAAGGTGCGCTTGAAGCCAAGCCGGTTTTACTTGAGCCCATAATGAGTGTTGAAGTGGTTACCCCAGAGGATTATATGGGGGATGTGATGGGTGACTTGAATCGACGCCGAGGCGTTGTACAAGGAATGGATGATAACCCAACAGGTAAAGTTATAAAGGCAGAAGTGCCGCTTGGAGAAATGTTTGGTTATGCCACTGATTTGCGTAGTGCAACTCAGGGTAGAGCGAGTTACTCGATGGAATTTGCAAAATATTCTGAAGCGCCTGCGAGTGTTTCCGAAGCAATGAAAATTTTATATTAACAACAATTTTACTTTAATATTATTAATCAATGAGGAAATAAAGCCATGTCTAAAGAAAAATTTGAACGCACGAAACCACATGTAAATGTAGGTACGATAG
>CAYPMT010000175.1:0-3609 GCA_964411875.1 uncultured Kangiellaceae bacterium | reverse complement strand
TCACCGATTGCGGTTGCTCCAGCAATGAACCAACAAATGTGGGCGAATCAAGCGACCCAAGAGAACGTTGCTAAACTAGCAAAGATGGGCATTTCAATTTTAGGCCCAGACTCAGGCGATCAAGCCTGTGGCGAAGTCGGTATGGGACGCATGCTTCAGCCAACTGATTTAGCTGAACAAGCTGGCGCTTTATTCCAAGTTGGCTCGCTCACAGGTAAAAAATTACTGTTAACCGCTGGCCCAACATGGGAGGCACTCGACCCTGTGCGCGGCATCACCAATCACAGCTCTGGAAAAATGGGCTTCGCTTTAGCTGAGGCCGCTGTAGAAGCTGGCGCAAAAGTCACATTGGTAGCGGGTCCAGTTCATTTAGAAACACCTGCTCATGTTGAACGTATCAATATAACGTCTGCATTAGATATGCAAAAAGCCGTTATGGATAATATTACTGATCAAGATGTTTTTATTGGCGTCGCTGCTGTTGCCGACTATCGCCCAGTTGATGTAGCTGATAATAAAATAAAGAAAAAAGACGGCGACACTGAAATGACAATCACTTTAGAGCGTAACCCAGATATTTTAGCTGGCGTTGCTGCACTAGAGAATCCGCCTTTCACTGTTGGTTTTGCCGCTGAGACTAACGATGTTGAGAAATACGCCAAGGGCAAACTAGAAAAGAAAAACCTCAACATGATTGCTGCTAATCATGTTGGCGGTACTGAAACAGGTTTTGGCTCAGATGATAACGCCATCACGCTTATCTCAAAAACTGACACTAACTCAGTTGATATCACTAAATTAGCGCAAGCAAGCAAAACCCAAATCGCTCGCCAACTCATTGAGAAGATAAGTGAGAAACTTGGGTAAAGAATTAAACAAATAGAGCATCAGCCCTTCTATAGCTCCTACCCAGCACTTATCCGCACTTATCAACACCTAAGCGATGCTAAACGCTATTCTACCTATTTTTTTATTAATCCTTATTGGGTTTGCTTTAAAGAAATACTCTTCTTTAGATCAACCCTTTTGGGATGGTTGTGAAAAAATTACCTACTATCTGCTATTCCCTTGTTTACTGCTAACCAAAACAGCAACAGCAGACTTATCACAGATTGATCCCGTACCGCTTGCCTACACCGTTTTTAGTGCCTTTATTGTTATCAATCTAATCACCTTTGCCTTAAAACCTACGCTCTCAATCGAAAACAGTCGTTTTAGCTCACTTCATCAAGGCGCTATTCGTTTTAATACCTATATTGGTTTAGCACTAGTCGGTAACTTATTAGGAGAAAATGGACTCGTTATTGCGGTTGTTGTTGCCACTTTATTAATACCGATTATTAACGTTACGGTGATTTTTGTACTGCAAATTTTCAACACTCCCCCTGAACAAAACTCAAATCGTTTAGCTCCTTTCCCTATCGCCAAAAACATTCTCAGCAACCCGCTTATCTTAGGCTGTTTACTCGGCATCACGATCAATTTACTTAATTTACCTCTCCCTTATACTTTATTAGAAACGCTCACAATATTGGGAAAAACATCGCTGCCATTAGGCTTACTCTGTGTAGGCGCAGCATTAACGTTTAAGGAATTAAAAGGTTCGATTACGGCACTAAGCGTATCCACAACTCTCAAATTAGCTATTTATCCAATAATTGCTTACGGCTGCGCAACTTACTTCGGCTTAGATAATTTAAGCAAACAGGTAGTTACTCTGTTTTGCGCTCTACCCACCGCTACTGCCTCTTACATCATGGCAAAGAAGTTAGGTGGCGATGCCATTCTTATGGCTAGAATTATCACTATTCAGACTGTTTTATCGCTAATCAGCCTTCTATTTATAATCAAACTTCTCAACATATAAGCGCCTATTCGAAATAAAAAGAATACGTTAAAAACCAAAAATATGCTTTAACAAAGCCAAGCCCCGCTTTACTATTAAAGCATCTCATTCAGCATTTCTAAGTCAAAAAAAATCATGAAAAAAAACGTTCAAGTTAAAATTCTCGACTCACGTATTGGCAACTCAATTGAAATGCCAGAATATGCTACAGAAGGCTCAGCCGGCTTAGATTTACGCGCTTGCGTAGAAGAAACAACCACACTAGCACCAGGCGAAACATTATTAATTCCAACTGGTCTTTCAGTTTACATAGCCGACCCAGCGCTTGCCGCAATACTATTACCACGCTCGGGACTGGGTCATAAGCACGGCATCGTTTTAGGTAACTTGGTAGGCTTGATTGATGCGGACTACCAAGGCCCATTAATGGTTTCTTTATGGAACAGAGGTGACACAAGCTTCACAATAGAAGTTGGTGATAGGATTGCACAAATGGTTGTTGTGCCGGTAGTACAGTGCGACTTTAATATCGTTGAAGAGTTTGAAGAAACCGCACGTGGTGAAGGCGGCTTTGGTTCGTCAGGCGTTAAGTAAATTCTTAACTCATTCAAACTTTAGAAATACGGCAGATAACTCCACGTATTTTTTTTGTAGTCTATATAAGACTGTCCATGCAATTTGGTGAGATAAGGTTCTTCAACCTTTTTCACCAAAAATTCAATACCAGCATAACCCAAAATCAGCATAAGGATTGCGCACCAGTGCATCACCATAAAAACTAAGCCAACAGCAAACAACAAAACCGCGCTATAAATTGGGTTTCGGATATAAGCGTATATACCTTGATTAACTAATTCTGTTTGCTCTTCTTCATCAACACCAATTCTCCACCAATCACCCATCTGCAATTGAGCAACAAAGGTAAGTACCAAAGAGAAACAACAAATAAACACGCCTATTTCGTAGTCAAAAGGTGTGATTGAAAACTGAGGCTTGATCATCCCCAAGCTTTGATACGTGCTAACCACCAAAATACCTAGCAAAACGCCATACAGAGAAAATGTTGCTAATTTTAATTCAAACGATGAGTTCTTCTTGAGACGTCGTATCCCTGAATCACCCGTTCTTATATATTGAATCGTCGCCCTTAAAAGAACCGTCACTATCAATAAAGCAATTGTTAATATTAATGCCATTAAGCGCCCTCTATATCTAGAATAAGACAATATAAATAGTTTTCCCTAACTGAGGATTACTATAACACTGAAACTATTTCTTGTTCACTTTTTTAAATTGAGTTTAATTATCCATCAATTTAAATTTAATAACCAAAAACCCAAAAAGACCATTAATTGACATTGATCGAGAGAATAGTCTTAATTTTATTGTTATTTTTCTTTATAATACAGCACCGCTTTTGTAGCTATATTATAATAGACACCATTGCGAAATCCCGCTTTTTGATCAAAGCCTACTTTTATGTGCGCTTGTTCCAACAAAGTTTTATTTCGCAACGGATCTTAATAATTAGAGATATTAATTGTTATTCGGCATCAATTCGATGACTCGAAACAACAATTAACACTAGACTATTAAAACTAGACTATTAAAACTAGACTAAGTGGAACTCTGAACTGTGTTTTTTATCCACTGGATAATGGTTTGCCCAAAGTAAACAACACAATAAAGAGAATTCGTTGCTAGAAATAAAGCACACTAAAGAGGTAAATATGGCTGATACGCTGTCGATAAAAGACAACCGA
>CAYPMT010000174.1:0-3674 GCA_964411875.1 uncultured Kangiellaceae bacterium | reverse complement strand
TTACAAGGAATAAGTTACTTGGGCAAATGGTGCATTTTGTTTCAGTTACGGATAAAACAAAAAATTATCAAGCGCTAACCAATAACATCAAACGAGGAATTGTTTTTGGTATCATTGCTCTACTGTTTTCAACCTTAATCTTACGGCAAGCGCTTAAAAACCCGATTAACAAACTAAAAGAAATAGGTGATGCACTTAATCTTGTGCCAAAAAATAAATTCTCTAAAGCGCTTATAAAATTAAATAATGAAGCAAAGTACCCAGATGAAATATCTGAACTAGAGACTAATACATCAAAAGTCGTTACGAAACTTCAAGACTTACATCAAGAAATTGATCAAAAAAATAAATCCTTGAATGAACAAGTTGTTGCCCTATCAAGGTCGCAGTCATTTTTGGAGCGTTTGTTTGAAAACTCTCAAAACTTTATTGTCACTCAAAGTTTTGATTCTTCGATATTAAGCAGTAACAAAAAATTCGATTCATTATTTTTAAAAATCCCATTGACGTTTAAAAGCTTTTTTTGCGACACAATGGAGATAGAAGACTTTAAGGAAAAAATAGAACAATTAAAGCAGCATCAAATTGAAGTTTTTCAACATGAAGTTAACTCAATCGATGTTGATGCAAAGGAAATTGTTATCTCTTGGACTCATTCAATTATTGAAGCAGCCAACGGTGAAGAAATAGTCTTGTCCATAGGCATGGATCAAACCCAACAAAAAAACGCCGAAAATAATTTACGCTGGTTAGCTAATCACGACAGTCTAACTGGCATTGGTAATAGACGAGCCTTCCATAGTGCTTTTAAAGAGTCCTTAGACAATAAAGAGAGTGGTGTTTTACTATTTTTAGACGTTAATAAATTTAAGCAAATCAACGATATTTTTGGGCATAACGCTGGAGATAAAGTATTAATTGAAATAGCTGAAAAGCTCGCTCAACTAACTAAGGAAGAAGACTCTATATATCGCTTTGCTGGAGATGAATTTACAGTCCTTCTGAACAGCATCAAACCAGAAAATTTAGAACACTACCTTAACAAACTTAGCGATCAACTAAACACAACTATTAAGCTTGATAATGGTCAAGCTATTTCGTACTCGGCAAGTATAGGTGCAGTCACGTTCCCAGAAAAAGGTGTAGTTAATAGTGATGAAGATATAACCGCAAATGCTGACTTAGCTATGTATAACGCCAAGCAAAAAGGCTTAGGTTTTTGGCACATATATGACGCTAATGATGAGCAGGTTTTGTCTTTGAAAAAAGAGCATGATGTAATGGTTTCCATTAAATATGCGCTTGAACATAAAAGCTTTAACCTAGTATTTCAGCCAATATTAAATATTGTGACTAATACCGTATCGCATTACGAAGCCTTGTTGCGACTACGTGACGAAAATGGGAATAACGTGTCCCCAGCTATATTTATACCCGCTGCTGAAAAAACGGGTGAAATCAGGGCGATAGATGAATGGGTTGTAGAGAACTGTTTTAAAACTCTTTCGGAGTTAAATCGAACAGGTGATGATATTAATTCCTCAATCAATATTTCAATTAATATTTCAACACCAACGCTTCAGTCGTCAGACTTCGCTGCTTTCCTATTTGCTCGAATTAAACACTATAGTATTGAGCCATCTAAGATTTTAATTGAACTTACTGAAACTGCTTATATTCAAAATTTTATTCAAGTTAAAAACAACCTAAAGGTAATTTCTGAGTTTGGTGTTAAATTAGCGCTGGATGATTTTGGTGTTGGTTTTTCTTCATTTGATTACCTAAAGCAATTGCCACTAGATTATGTGAAGTTAGATGGTTCATACATAAAGAGCATAGAAAATAATAAAGATGATCAAATATTCGTAAAAAGCTTAAATGAAATGGTAAAAGCTTTTGGTATGGAAACTATTGCAGAGTACGTTGAAAACGAAAAAATCTTAAAAATCATCAGTGAATTGGGTGTTTGCTATGCTCAAGGCTATCACATTAGTAAGCCAATAAATAAAGCAGATTTTTTCGAAAAAATGCGTGTTAAAACGCTTAATAAAACATCGTAAATCTTCGAAATATTATTCAATCGAGTTAAACTAATTAGTTCTTCACTCCATAATGTAGCTAGGTTCTATCAATGACGATAAACTAAGCTCACAATTTGTTACGAAAAAATCACGTTTCTACGCATATAATATGTCAATAGATTATGCTCTGTTGTGGCGCGAGCATTCATTAAACCTTGTCGCGATAGAGCTGGGTATGTACTTGCCTTAACAACAAGTTAACTAGAGCTAATCACAAGTAAAACAATATAAATAGAATAAACAGATGGGCATCTTAAAAAATAAACTAATAGAAAATGGCAGCTATATTAACGGTGCTTGGGTGACTAGCAGCGATAGCACTTTTGACGTCAACAACCCTGCTAATGGTGAGTTGATTGCTACTATTGCAGATGCCTCTGTCGAACAAACTCAGCAAGCAGTTGATGCGGCTAAAAAAGCCCTAAAACCTTGGCAGGCTTTTTCAGCAAAGAAGCGTTCTAAAATTCTACGACGTTGGTACGATCTTGTTATTGAAAACAAGCAAGCCTTGGCAGAGATTTTAACGGCTGAGCAAGGTAAGCCGATTAAAGAGTCGCTAGGCGAAATCATCTATGGTGCAAACTTTATTGAATGGTTTGCGGAAGAAGCAAAGCGTGTTTATGGTGATACGATTCCTGGTCCAAGTGGCGATAAGAAAATTGTAGTGATGAAACAAGCCGTTGGTGTTGTTTCGGCAATCACACCTTGGAACTTTCCTAGTTCGATGATTACTCGTAAAGCTGCACCAGCACTAGCCGCAGGTTGTACTTTTGTTATTAAGCCGGCTGCTGAGACACCTTTATCTGCTATCGCTTTAGCGCAATTAGCGCATGAAGCAGGTATTCCTGAAGGTGTATTTAATGTTGTGGTATCTACTAATGCTATCGAAGTGGGTAAAATTTTAACGGGAGATCCAAGTATCGGTAAATTCTCATTCACTGGGTCAACGCCTGTCGGCAAAATTTTATTAAAGCAGTGTGCTGATACCGTTAAGAAAACTACGATGGAACTAGGTGGTAACGCTCCGTTTATCGTATTTGATGATGCTGATATTGATAAAGCGATTGATGGTTTAATGGCTTCAAAATATCGTAACGCTGGTCAAACTTGCGTATGTACTAACCGAGTTTTTGTACAAAGCTCAATTGAAAGTGAGTTCATTGAAAAATTAACGAAGCACGTTAAAGAACTAACCGTTGGTGCTGGAACAGAAGAGGGCGTGAATATCGGGCCTCTCATTAGTCGTAAAGCACTTGAAGGTGTTGATAGCTTAGTTAAAGACGCTGTTTCAGAAGGCGCTAAGATTGAGTTAGGTGGAAAGGAAGTTACTGATGGTAGTAACTTTTATGAGCCAACGATTTTATCGAATGTCAGCCAGTCTATGTCGATTTCAGCCAGTGAAATCTTTGGCCCGATTGCATCTATCATCCGCTTTGATACGGAAGAAGAAGTTATCGAACACGCTAATGACACTGAGTTTGGCTTAGCATCTTATGTATACACACGAGATATTGGTCGTGTGTGGAGAATGTCTGAGCATTTAGAGTACGGCATGGTAGGTATTAATACAGGCATGATCTCAAATGAAATGGC
>CAYPMT010000173.1:0-3720 GCA_964411875.1 uncultured Kangiellaceae bacterium | reverse complement strand
TTTCGCTGAAACTCGGCATAAATTTCAATATCAACTTGATCGCCAACCATGGGAATATATTTATTTATACCAAAGTCAGAACGTTTAATACTTCCGATAGCAGAAAAGCCTAAGGTGTAAAACCCTGTGAGAATATTATTCGCACCACCATGAAAAGTGGCTGTAAATGGAACAAGCTTTTTGACACCAAGCAATGTCACTTCGGCATTAAAAATAAACTGATTCGTTTTTTGTTTAACCGGCTCAACTGACTTTGTGACCAAACTAATTTTAGGATGGCTTTTACTTTTAAACCAGTCTTCTGATAAAGATTCTGATAAGCTTGAGTTATTAACATCAACACTGGATGCTTCAACCCAAGCTTGTAAATTCATTTCTTGTGGTTTTTTTGGATTAAAATCAAGCGTGGCATCAAATTGGTTAAATCGCCCAACGAAAGTTGATAGCCCCATATGTTGTATTTTAAATAAAACACTGGTGTGTTTTAAATCGAGTTGATAACTACCTGGGCGAAGCTTAATAAGCTCTTGTTGCACATTAGGTGTTAACAAAGAACAACTGGGCAAACTTAATATAGAGGCACTTAACATACAAACGATTAAAAAAAACCTATTGGGCTTCATAAGATTCATCGATTAATTTTCAGTGATACTAGCTTATACTCAAAACCTGCTTTAAGTAAACTACCAATCTGGTTTAAAAAAGACTAAAATAACCTATCTTATTTTCTACCTGTAACCTACAAGTCGAGTTTAAACTTTGAATTTTAAAGGCCAACATCTTTTATCGGTTAAAGAGCTCTCTTTAGACGCTATTAATGAGCTTTTCAGCATTGCTGAGGCAATGCGTCCCTATTCAACCCGTCAAAAAATAACCCGTGTTTTAGAAGGTGCTGTACTCGGCAATATGTTTTTTGAACCGAGTACTCGAACACGAGTGAGTTTTGGCTGTGCTTTTAACTTGTTAGGTGGTGATGTTAGAGAGACAACAGGGTTATCTAGTTCAGCTTTAGCGAAAGGCGAATCGCTTTATGATACGGCTCAAGTGCTTTCTGGCTATAGCGATATTATCGCTCTGCGTCATCCCGAAGCCGGTTCAGTCGCAGAGTTTGCTCAAGCCAGTCGCATACCAGTGATTAATGGGGGAGATGGTTCTAATGAGCACCCAACGCAAGCCTTGTTGGATTTGTTTACGATTCAAAAAGAATTAGCTTCACAACAAAAAGATTTTCAGAATTTGAGCTTAGCCATACTCGGTGACTTAAAACATGGTCGGACAGTTCACTCACTTTGCCAATTGCTAGCCTTATATAAAAATTTAAAAATTCAATTAATTTCTCCACAAGCTTTGGCCATGCCGAGAGAATATATTGATCTATTAGTGAATGCAGGTCATGAGGTAGAAGTCGGCGACAAATTAGAACAGGGTTTACCCCAAGCTAATGTCATTTATCAAACTCGCATTCAAGAAGAACGCTTTCAATCCCAAGAAGAGGCCAATCGTTATCGCGGTTATTTTCGTTTAAATAAGAAAATTTATTCTCAACATTGCCAACCTAATGCAGTCATTATGCATCCGCTGCCACGCGACTCACGTAATGATGCGAATGAACTCGATAATGATTTAAATGCTGAGCCTGGCTTAGCTATTTTTAGACAAACCGATAATGGTGTACTTGTTCGCATGGCATTGTTTGCTTGTATTCTGGGTGTTGAAAATCAATTAGCTAATTACGAACAGAAAGTGAATTGGTTTGTTGGATTGAAATGAACACGCATTGTGTGTTGTAGACTACTCTAATAAAACATTTATTTAGAAATAAACTCATTTAAAAGAACCTTATTATGAATCGTTCAAAAGAATTATTTAATCAAGCCAAAGACTATATTCCCGGAGCAGTCAATTCACCAGTCAGAGCTTTTAATGGTGTTGGTGGCACGCCCGTTTTTGTTGCTAAAGCAGATGGCGCTTATATTACCGATGTCGATGGTAACAATTATGTTGATTATGTTGGTTCATGGGGCCCAATGCTGCATGGCCATAATCATCCGGCTATTCGTGAAGCTGTTATTGAAGCAACTGCCAATGGTTTAAGTTTTGGTACGCCAACCGAAATTGAATTAACTATGGCAAAAAAAGTTTGTGGGTTAATTCCTTCGATTGAACAAGTTCGCATGGTGAGCTCTGGAACTGAAGCGACTATGTCAGCGATCCGTTTAGCCCGTGGTTTTACTGGCAAAGATAAACTGATTAAGTTTGAAGGTTGCTATCACGGTCATGCCGATTGTTTGCTCGTTAAAGCTGGATCAGGCGCTTTAACTTTAGGTGAACCAACATCACCCGGTGTTCCCGCAGACTTTGCTAAATATACTTTAACCGCCGAGTTTAATAATTTAGAAAGCGTTGAAACTTTACTTAATGCTAACCAAGGCCAAGTGGCTACCATTATTGTTGAGCCTATTGCAGGCAATATGAATTGTATTCCACCGAGTGATGGTTTTTTACAGGGCTTAAGAAAATTATGTGACCAACATCAAGTAGTTTTAATTTTTGATGAAGTGATGTGTGGATTACGAGTCGGCCCAGGTTCAGCACAACAGCTTTATCAAGTAAGTCCTGATTTAACAACGCTTGGAAAAATTTTAGGTGGCGGTATGCCCGTCGGTGCGTTTGGTGGTAAAAAAGAAATTATGCAATACTTGGCACCAGCTGGACCCGTTTATCAAGCAGGTACTTTATCCGGCAACCCTGTTGCTATGGCTGCAGGTTTAGCCTCATTAAATTTACTTAGTCAGCCCAGTTTTTTCCAGCCTTTATATGAATACTGTGAAAAATTAGTTAACGGTTTAGAAAGGCTAGCTAATGACTATTCAATTCCTTTTACAACTAATCATGTTGGCAGTATGTTTGGTTTATTTTTTACTGAAGAAAAAACTATTTCTCAGTACTCTCAAGTTGTGAATTCTAATCAAGAAAGTTTCAAAAAGTTTTTTCATGGCATGTTAGAGCAGGGCGTTTACTTAGCGCCATCAGCCTTTGAGGCTGGCTTTATTAGTTCAGCACATAATCAGGAAACTTTAGAGAAAACATTAACTGCAGCAGATACTGTATTTAAGAATTGGTAGGATAATTTTTTACTTATCCGTCATCCCGTGCTTGACACGGGATCCAGGCATTTGACCATTAATTTAAAACCAATCTAAAGATTCATTTTTTATGATTAATGTTGCATAACTATTCATCTTTTAGCATTTTCTTCTCATGGATCCCGTGTCAAGCACGGGATGACGTTATACTGATATTTCTCACCATAATCACCAGCGCTGTGATGAATAACAATATATTTCCAACGATTAGGCCAGTAATAACCTAGACTCGCAACTGCAGTTAAACCCAAACCAGTTCTAAGTAAAAATTTCCTTCTATTCATTAGTTTTTGACCACTTTAATGATTATGTCCATCCTTTTGACCATGTTCTTTTTCATATTCATCCATAATTTTAATTAGCTTAGGTGAGAGCTCTTGCATCATTTGTTGCGAAAGCTGCATAGAATCT
Organism: uncultured Kangiellaceae bacterium; assembly: GCA_964411875.1. GTDB lineage: Bacteria > Pseudomonadota > Gammaproteobacteria > Enterobacterales > Kangiellaceae > Aliikangiella. The sequence goes on along the minus strand of CAYPMT010000173.1, from coordinate 163 downwards.
TGCATGACTAATGGCATTTTTTTAATCATTGATTGGCCGGTTTTGGTTTGATAAAACTGAATCATATCCTGAATTTCTTTTTCACTGTAATGCTTTTCATAGATAGCCATCATAGGCACTTTCATTTTTTGCCAGCTAACTTCTTGCTTCATCAGTGACATCA
>CAYPMT010000172.1:0-3833 GCA_964411875.1 uncultured Kangiellaceae bacterium | reverse complement strand
AAATTGGCGAAGCGTTTTTAGGTAGAATGTCTCTAAAATTTTATGATGAAGTTGGCTTCACCAAAACCGATGTTGGCATTTATTCAAAAATGATCGGCTGGTGGGTCACCATCATATTTTCAATATTAGCGAGTATTATCAATGTGAAATTCGGCATTGTTAAGGGCTTGTTAATTAGCGGCATTGCTATGGCTGCCTCCAACTTGATGTTTGCTTGGATTGCAGTTGTTGGGCCAAATACAAATTTATTCGCAGCGGCGGTGATTGTAGATGGCTTTACAGCAGGCTTTGCAACAGTGGCTTTTGTATCTTTTATTTCTTACTTAACTAATCGCCATTACACAGCTACCCAATATGCATTAATGGCATCACTTGGCAATTTCTCAAGAACAACACTGTCATCATTTAGCGGAATATTTGTCGACTACTTAAATGGGAACTGGTCATTATTCTTTATAATAACGGCTTTAATGGTTATACCTTCATTAATTATTTTATTATTAATACGCAAAAGAATTTAGTCGTATGAAAAAAATATGTAAGCTAGATGACGTTCCAATTGTTGAACCCTTTGATGGCCGCTCACTTTCAAGCGAAACCAATGTTAGAGAACAAGCCTTTGAAACCGAAATAGAAATTAAAGGCGAAATGAAGCCTATTTTTATTATTCGATTTGAAAATGAAGTAAGAGCCTATGCAAACTCTTGCCCGCATGTTGGCGCAAGATTGAATTGGCAGCCAGGCATATTTTTCGATGATGAAAAGCAATACATTCAATGCGGAATACACGGCGCCATTTTTGAAAAAGACACCGGCTTATGCGTATTCGGCCCTTGCATTAACGAAAGCTTGCAAAGTGTTGATGTAAAAATTGTTGATGAAGAACTTTATTATTAAGCTACAACCACGTTTTACATTTTAGCGACATTCTTATGGTTCATCTGTAAAGCATCACACTGCCTAATCTTTTCAACTAGATCTTTATAGGGTACTGGCTTGCTAACAAAATAACCTTGTATGTAATCGCAATCTAGTTTTTGTAGAATCTTTAACTGTTGTTTATTCTCAACACCTTCTGCAATAACTTTAAGCCCTAAGCTATGAGCCATGTTTATCATAGCGTCGGTCAACCTTGTATTTCCTTGATTATCTTCAATTTCATTAACAAAGCCCCTATCAATTTTTAAAACGCTAAAGGGGTATTTTTGCAAGTATGCTAACGAAGAATAGCCCGTTCCGAAATCATCGATAGATAAACTAATTCCCATATTGCATAGTTGTTTTAAATTTTCTTTAGTATCTCCACCGTCAGTCATAATAACTGTTTCAGTAATTTCAAATTCTATGTTCTTAGCGTCAAGATCATAAGCCGCCATTAAGTTTTTTACATAGCTCCAAAAACTGGCTTCTTGCAACTGCCGTGGAGAAATATTAATTGCACATTTAATATCATTTGAACTGCTTTTTCTTAACCTATAATAATCTTCAAATGCGCGCTTTAATATCCACTTCCCTAAAGGCACGATTAAACCTGAACTTTCAGCTATTGGAATAAAGAGATCTGGCGGCACCATGTTCCCGTCTTTACACCATCGCACTAAAGCTTCATAAGCAACAACTTTTTGCGTGGCTGGTTCCACTATGACTTGGTAGTGCAACTCAAATTCATCACTATAATCAACATCACGCAAAGCACGTTCAATATGTAACTTTTCTTTAAGCGCTTTTGTAATATCATCGCTAAAAAATCGGTAGCGATTTTTGCCCGCTTCTTTTGCTTGATACATAGCCAAGTCAGCATTACTCATTAGCTCCTGACTAGTCCGCCCATCATCAGGACATTTAGCTATACCGATACTTGTTGTAATAAAATGATCAACACCATCAATCGTGTAAGGTTTTGCAATACTTTCAATAATCCTCTGAGCAACCATTTTTATTGAAAACGCATCAAGTACATTCGGCAGAACAACCATGAACTCATCACCGCCCATTCTCGCCAAAGTATCAGTTTTACGTATACATGACTCAATACGTTTAGCCGCCGTTTTAAGCAAGGCGTCACCCGATGCGTGGCCCGCAGAGTCATTCACTTTTTTAAAGTTGTCTAAATCTAAACAGAGTAAATATGCTTGCTTACATTCGCGTGCACTTAAAGTAATGGCAGACTCCATGCGATCGGCCATTAGCACTCTATTAGGTAAACCCGTTAAGGGGTCATAATGTGCTTGCTGACGCAATTGTTCTTCATACTGGTATTTATCTGTAATGTCTTGCTTAAGCGTAACGTACTGGGTTACTTCGCCTTGTTTATTTTTAATAGCCGAAATATTTAAACGTTCCCAAAATATATCACCATTTTTTCTAACGCCAGCTGCTTCGCCTGTCCATTTACCATGCTCTCTTAAATTGGCCCACAACTTTACTAAAATTTTATCTTTTGTTTCTTTGTGAAGTGTTAGTCCAATTTCTTTTCCAATAGCATCTTCAAATGAGTAACCACTAACTTCTTCAAATTTTGGGTTCACATATTCAATAACACCATTAGGGTCACTAATAACAACTGAGTTAGGGCTGTGCTCAACCGCTCGCGAAAGTACTTTTAATTGAGCCTTTACTTGCCGCCTCTGCTGCCTAGCTATCAAAGCTATTCGTTCATCCTGTATAGCCGAAACTAAACGATCTAAGCTTGATTTACATACAAGGTCATTCGCACCTTGCTTGAGAAGGTAAACCGCATCATCTTCAAGTTGCTTGGCAATAACAATAATAGGAATATCAATATTGTAGCTTTGATAGATGCTACGAGCTTCTTGGGCACTAATAAACTCAGTATCATAATCAAATATTATGATGTCGATACCTAAAGCTTGAAATGCTTTATGCAATTCTTCCGATGATTTAGCTTGTCTTGCATTTACTTTATAACCACCCCTAACGATCTCAGCTTTAACTAGCTCAAGATCGGGTTCGGAGTCGCCAATATAAAGTAAACTAAGAGATTGTTCTTCCATGATGATCCCTGTTTACATTTTATGTTGCTTATTAAATTTTTCTAGTCTTCTTTAATCCAGTTTTCTAATGCTGCAATAATTTTCTGAGCTTGATCCTTGCTCGAAATATTAAATTTAGACTTTGGCAAATACTGACCATTACGCTTCTGGTAACGTCGAATTGAGTATTTATCTGGCCCATACTCATTTGTTGTTCTGTTTAGATCCTGGTACTTAAACATTAAGGTAGACCAAGCTCCCTTAGTTAATACAACTTTATCTAATTCTTTTACGGTAACGGTACCAGCTTCTTCATACTGGATCGTTAGCTCATCTACGGTTTCGGCCATGCCTTATCCTTCTTTTTTATTTTTAATAACGGTTTTTAAACCAAGAAAACTTAACATAAGTATAGCTCACCAGCTAAAAAATTACTGGCCTTAAGCCGAAGCTAAATATTTGGCCCATTCATCTAGAGCGCGTTTATCACAAACTAAAAACTCTGGGTTAATAAGCGACTCTTTCTGGTTATACACCAGTGGTTTCAAATCTAAGTCCACAATGCAAGCACCTGACTCTTCAAGTATGCATTGCGATGCAGCTGTATCCCATTCACCCGTAGGACCAAAACGTAAATATAAATCGGCTTTGCCTTCAGCAATCATGCAGCTTTTAAGCGAGCTACCCATTTTAATTAAATTGTAGTTATCAACCTTTTGTAAAAAGTCATATAACTTTTTTGACTGATGTGAGCGACTACCAAAAACGTCAGGCTTTCTCGGCTTCAGCCTTGATTTGATTCTCTGAAAATTTTGCATCGGCTCACGTCGGTAAGCACCT
>CAYPMT010000171.1:0-3852 GCA_964411875.1 uncultured Kangiellaceae bacterium | reverse complement strand
TCTCAGAAAAATCCCCTTTAATATAGGCCTTACTATAATCATCTACCTGAATCGCATCTAAACGCACTTCCTCAGCCGCTAAATAACTATCGGCTTCTTGCTGACTTAAGATATCTGCTTCAACGGCTTCAGCAACCATCTTATTTAGATTGCTTGAACGTTTTATTTTTCCTTGCTTAGCCGCAACTTTTAATTTTTTACGGCTAGCAGCAGTATCCAATAAACGATTAAAAGCATGTTCAACTCGACCAACTGGGTCATCTTCATTACCAATATAAATATCTCTCGTTAAACGATCACGTAGTTCATTACGACTCAACATACTCTGAACGATTGTATGGTCAAGTTTATCATCCGGTCGCTTGTATTGTATGCCATAAGGAAAGATAACCCGTTTAAATAGAATAGCTAACCAACGCGGTTTAAAATTATCAAAGAAGTCATAAAAAGCCTTTTGCATTAAATAAAGATTATTCTTTAAATTCCATTCAACATAAGGCAGGTCTGATAATTGTCGGCCATTATCTTCATAATATTTTAAAACCGCTGAGCTTAAATACAAATAACTGAGTACATCGCCAAGTCGTGCTGACAAACGTTCTTTACGCTTTAACTCGCCACCTAAAACAGCCATGGAAATATCAGAAACTAAAGCTAACGCCGAACTCATGCGAGTTAATTGTTGATAGTACCCGGCAGTTTCACCTGTTACTGGTTTTTTAGCCGATTTCCCAAAGGTTAAACCGAGCGTTAAACTGCGAACAAAATTACTAAAGGCATAGCCAATATGTCTAAAGAATAATGAGTCAAACTCATCAATACCCTGCTCTTCGTCAGGATTATTGGCCGCTTGCATTTCACGATAAACAAAAGGGTGGCAACGGATCGCACCTTGTCCAAAAATCATTAGGTTACGGGTTAAAATATTCGCTCCCTCAACCGTAATACTAATTGGCATTGACATATAATTATCCGACAAGTAATTACGCTCACCCATAATAACCGCCCGGCCCGCATGAACATCCATAGCATCATTCAAAATTTGACGAGCTGCTTCTGTCATATGGTATTTTGCAATCGCTGTAATCACGGAAGGTTTGGCGCCTAAATCAACAGCACCAGCCGTTAATATGCGAGCCGCTTCAACTTGATACGTTGCACCTGCAACTCTTGCCATCGCTTCTTCAACGCCCTCAAACTTGGCAATTGGCAATCTAAATTGTTCCCGCAACATAGCATAAGCGCCCGTTGTTCGATAAGCGACTTTAGCTGTAGCAACAGCTGATGATGGTAAAGAAATACCTCTACCTGCAGATAAACATTCAACCAACATACGCCAGCCTTTACCAATAAACTCCGAACCACCTAAAATCCAATCAAGCGGAATAAAGACATCTTTACCTCGTGTAGGACCATTCATAAAAGCCTGGCCAACTGGATAGTGACGATTACCAATTTCAACACCTGGGTGATTAGTCGGTATCAAAGCAACCGTAATACCTAAATCAGTTTGATCACCAAGCAGACCTTCTGGATCATACATTTTGAAAGCTAATCCCAACATAGTCGCTATAGGTGCTAAAGTAATATAACGCTTATCCCAGGTAAGCCTTAAGCCCACCACTGTCTTGCCTTCAAACTCTTGCTCACAAACAATACCTGTATCAGGAATAGCGCCAGCATCAGAGCCTGCCTTAGGGCCAGTTAAAGCAAAACAAGGAACTTCTTTACCTGCCGCAAGGCGTGGCAAATAATAGTTTTTCTGCTCATCAGTACCATAGTGATGTAATAATTCCGCAGGGCCAAGTGAGTTGGGCACCATAACCGTTACACCTAAAACACCACAATGAGAAGAAAGCTTGTTGATAATGGTCGAGTGAGCAAATGCTGAAAAGGCTTTACCTCCATATTCTTTTGGAATGATTAAACCAAAAAAGCCTTCTTGTTTTAAATAATCCCAAACAGCTGGCGGCAAATCTTTATCTTTAAAATTGACATCCCAATCAGATAACATCTGACAAACTCGTTCAACTTGGTGGTCAATAAAGGCTTCTTCATCTTCTGTTAACGTCGGCGTTTCATAAGCTAATAACTGAGACCAATCTGGTTTGCCTCTGAACAACTCACCATCCCACCAAACATCTCCTGCTTCTAAAGCCTCTTGTTCGGTTTGATTCATTGGAGGAAGCACTTTTTTAAACAGCTTAAAAGCTGAGCGAGTCACTTGGTCTTTACGCAAATCATTAGCAAAATAGAGTACTGCAAAGATACCAATCAGTAGCCAAGGTATAAATTTAAAATACCCTCCAAAAGAGAATAATAATAAAGCCACAAATGCAGCAGCTAAAGCCATACCTGTTCTCGCTCGCACATAAGCGGCATACCAAACAATGGCTAATAAAACAAATACTTGAATTAACGTTATCATTCTGACACCTTTCTAATTAACTAGACGCTTTTCAATATCTTTTTTTGAGATTCAAATGTGCTTATTTACTTACTTGATTATAAAACAATTAACCGAATTAAAACCGCTAATTATTAATCAATGTCACTAAAAGTAGAGAAATCATCAGATAAAACTCACACTCAGTGAATTTTTCTGCCTATACTTTAATTTAAATCATGGAAACTTATTGCTTAAGAGAGAAATAATGGTCGCCAACGCCAACCAATGTACGTTATTGCAATTAGCTGCTGCTCAATTATCCTTATCTTTGGAAGAAACAGAAAAGCCTTTTCATGATTTAACTAAATTATTTCTTGAAATTGTTAGACACCATACTCAAATAGATGAACTGTTACAACAAACGGTGCCTAATATTGAAGAGGTTCATGCCTTACAAAAAAGAACTGAAGAAAAAGTAAAAAAAGCCGTGATTGATTTTCAGTTTTATGACCGTATGAGCCAACGACTACATCACATATTAAGTAACATTCAACAATCAATATTAGTACTCAATAACATTGAACAATTCCAAGATGAAAAAGAATGGCAAAAAATCTTTGATGGGATTGAAGAAAGCTACACCATGCAAGAGGAAAAAGATTTATACCTTGCCATTAAAAGAGGTGAAGGCTTTGAGTCAGCCGTCAGAAAGCTAATAGATAAAACTCACGAAAAAGAAGCCATTGAAGCTGATATTGAACTATTCTAACCTGAACTTAGAGTATTTTAATCTGGCCATTGGAACTCATAAGCGCCATAACAATGCGTTCCAAAATATAACTTACCCTTATATTTTTTGAGCATAGTAATATCGTAAGTAGGCAGTGGATTGTCTAAGTATATTTCATCATAAAACTCAAGGTTATCCCACTCGGACTTGTTCCAGCTAGGAACAGATATACGCATCAGTCCCTTAGTCACATCAACAATGTAATAATAACCTGCGAGCTTAACAATATCGCGAATTTGTCTAAAACCGGTAAGCGTTTTTGTTTCCAGCCTCCATCGTCTATTTTTAAAAGAAACTTCATGAAGAATGGTTTCCCCTGTTTCTTCTTGTTGTTTTCTCTCAACCACAATATATTTATTAGCGCTGATATTCTTTACTGTTCTTACATTCAATAGCTCTGTTCCATTTATAAGCTCAAAGTCAATTCCGCCATTATCTGAAACGTATAACCCTTGTGAGCTTCCAATCATAATATTTGAAGGCAAGTCAGGATCTGTATCAGTATCAAAAGCCTTAATATTAGAATCCATTGTATTCAAAATAATATTTTTTCCCAGGTCATCAACCTCTTGAAGACGCCAATTATTTTTATCTAAGGTTCTTTCTATATTACTTGGATCCATAAACTTTCTAGCTAACATCCAATCATCACCGCTCTTTACTAGTGCATGAA
>CAYPMT010000170.1:0-3876 GCA_964411875.1 uncultured Kangiellaceae bacterium | reverse complement strand
CTTATAATAAAAAATATAACATTGTAATTTCATACTCAAACCTGAATAAAAAATAGTTCAATAACCTATTATTTATTAGTGTCTTATGAATTTAATTTAATCTTAATTCTAAGTTTACTTTAAGTTTGTTAAACCATGAAAACTATTTAAAAAATAGCTCTCATGGCATGGTTGATGATTATGTAATGATCTTTTTTATGAATCGGCTGCTGTTAAAAGCTCATATAAGCTCGTAACACCTGAGCCAATTTTATCGTGACTGTCCATTGGTGACCAGTTACGGTTTCTCCCCATAAATGAACGTTGATCATGCTCCATTAATCCAATAATCACTTCAGCAACTAATCTGGCTCCTACAGGCCCTAAACCTTCGCCTTTAGTAAACTTAGCTTGCCCGTTTTGAGTCTTATTGAGTTGACCAACGGTTGTGCCTTCTGCCAGTATGTAAACCCATAGTGATGTGCCTTTATCAAAACCAAGCTTTTTACCAGCATCACTGACTTGCTTTATTTGCTCTTCAGTAATTTCAGTTGCTCCAGCATGCATCATTTTATTAGCGATTTGTTCACCTGATGGTAATAAGAAGCTTTGCGCACGTAATAAGTTACGAACAGCTAGTGAACGTTCATGTTCGGGTAGGGCTGGCTCCTGATTTTGTAAAAAAGGCAAATCTAATAGTGCATTAGCCAACTTAACATCTAGCTGCCCTGCTCGTTCAAAATTACCATCACCACTCTCGAGTAATGCTTCCCAATCAACGACAGCTTTTTCATCAAACACCGGTTCAAAACCTCGTCCTAAAACACTATCCTTACCAAAGACTACATGTTGATTTCCATTTGCTTGAACTTTAAATTTTTGTGGGATCATTGTGTGACCAAAACGATAAATTGCAGCTGAAAATTCAATTGGAATAAATGCTCTTCCTTTTGAGAGACATTCTGGGCGGTAAATTTTTCGTCCATTCGCTAAAATATCATCAACTATCCAATCACCACATAATTGACGTAAAAAGTCGTTTAATACAATCCATTGGTAATGCCAGCGTACAATGCGTTGTGCTTCTTCAAATTTATCTTCAACACTATCAGGTAATCGTTCAATAACATGGTTATGAAACTTTAAAAAACCTAATTGCATTTGAGAAATAACGCGATTTTCATCATTTCTTGGGTCACCGATAACTGCAGTGCCTCTGGGGGTTCTTGGTAAATCTTTTTGGTTTAACCAGGTTTTGTTTTCAACATCAATATGTGACTGAGCATAATCAGCACCGAGCAATAATTTGCCCTCACCGTTATACAAAAATGGATGAGCTTCTGGACCATCACCATAAATACAATCAAGATCAAGCGTTGGTGTTCTTACGTTTTCAATATTTTCGGGTATATTAGAAGCGCTTAAGGATGAACTTGCATCAAGTGTAATATCATGATCAATAAATTGACCAAAGAAAATTAACCCTGCAGGAATATGTTTAGTCAGGTTTGCTTCACCTTTATCTTCCATTGCTCCACCAGCTTTTCCAATTTCATGCAGCTTTAATGGATCAACATATAAAGGTGGTAGATCATTAAAGAGCCTTGAGAATCTCCCCTCTACAGACTTTCCATAATGACACAGTTGCTCTATACCTTTGAATGGTAGCATTCCATGGTTATTACGTGGCATTTTTTCTCTCCAAATTAGTTTTTAAAAATTAGATACAAAACTACAGTTAACTGTTAAAAAAATAAAATGGATAAAATGCTCTTTTACTTGAAAGATAACAAACCAGCAATAATCAAGAAGCCCCTTTTTAACAACTTTTTTAACTTTTTTTTAAGACTTAATATGCTTATTGAGTAGCTAATTAGTATGTTGAAAAACAACTAGTACTAAAAATATTGTTTAGTTTAAGTCTCAATCGCCGAGACTACACAAATGGTTTTAGTAAGACAATCAAGAGTTAAGCTAAAGGCTTAGCTATAGTCAATATCCTACAAGGAAAAAAGTTAATCACTGACAAAGCGAAGGAGAAAATTTTGTTTTGAGATAAATAGTTGAAGAGTGTTTTTTATAAATTATGATATTAAATTACTAATATTTAAAACTTATAACTAAGATCAAACCCTAACATCTGATGTCTTGATTGACGCTGGTTATAAAAGTGAATGTAATGCCGATTAAAAAAAGCGATATTAGTTTTACCCAGTGAAATCAGATAACCAAATTCCGGGTAAATTGCTGCAGTGTTAGTAATAAAGCATTCTTGCTGATAGTTATCGAGGCATTTCAGTTCAACAGAATTAAAATTTTCACCAATAAATATACCTGCACCAGCATAGAGACTGATGTCTTTATCTAAGAAATAGCGCTTACCAAACTCACTACCATAATCTAGCTTTTGATTATTTAAATTGGCCAGGGTTTTTTGTGCTTGATAGTTATAGCTATCGGTTAATTGCCAGGAAATTATATTAGCTTCGTCTACAAAATTCATGTCTGTAAAATCAATATCTGTAAAATCGACATCATAAGTATTGGATGAAGCTGTATGATCAAGTAAAGCCAATTTTAACTGAGTCATTACTTCATCAGCATTTGCTTGAAATGCTAACAGTATTAAAAAAAGCATATAGATACTACGGCTTTTATACATGAACGACTCTTTCATTATTGATAATTAGTACCAAAAAACTTGATATACTAAACACTAAAGTTGCTATTAGCTTTAGCCATTAATCAACGATTTAACTACTCTACTCTCTATTATTCATATGATATATGAATAAAAAGTGAATATAATGGCGTTAGTTCACCGATCAAACTTAATCAGGAGACTTTTTGTATGAAACTAATGCCAGTTCACACTTTAATCAAAAGCAGTTTTATTACTTTGTTTTTTGTGATGATAACTCTCTGTCAATGTCTTAAGGCTCAAGATGAGCTTATGTTAGACGCATCCAACACAGCGATTGTTGAAGAAAACCTAATCACTGCAGGTCAACCTAGCTCAGCAGACTTTGAACGATTAAATACTTTTGGTGTAAGTCATGTAATAAATTTAAGAACTCAGGGCGAACATACTAAATTTGATGCAGAAAAACTATCTGAAAAATTAGGCTTAAGTTACATGGTTTTACCTATTGCTGGCTCTGCTGGAATTAACAAAGAAAATGCTTTAAAACTTGACCAATTACTTAATCAATCAAAAGGCAAAGTGTTTTTACATTGTGGTAGCAGCAATCGAGTTGGGGCTTTGTTAGCCTTAAGGGAATTTTATGTGAAAGGCAAATCCGCTGAAGCAGCACTTAAGTATGGTAAAGAAGCCGGCCTTAGTTCATTAAAAGGACATGTTAAATCAATTTTGAAAAACTCACAAAAATAAACATAAGAAAAAAATTAATTGCTTGATCAAAAAAGCCAGTGATAACACTGGCTTTTTTATGTACTAAATTTTAGTAGCGAAAATTACCAACCGGTTATTTCTTTTAAAGCACTACCAATATCAGCTAAACTTCTCACGGTTTTTACACCAGCATCTTCCAATGCGGCAAATTTTTCATCCGCTGTTCCTTTACCACCAGAAATAATCGCGCCAGCATGCCCCATACGTTTTCCTGGGGGAGCTGTTACACCAGCAATATAAGAAACAACCGGTTTAGTAACATTAGCTTTAATATAAGCGGCAGCCTCTTCTTCTGCTGTTCCACCAATTTCACCAATCATAACAATTGCTTCTGTTTTTGGATCATTCTGGAACATTTCTAAAACATCAATAAAGTTAGAGCCAGGAATTGGGTCACCACCAATACCAACACAAGTTGATTGACCAAAGCCGGTATCAGTTGTTTGTTTAACTGCTTCATAAGTTAGTGTACCTGAGCGAGAAAC
>CAYPMT010000169.1:0-3922 GCA_964411875.1 uncultured Kangiellaceae bacterium | reverse complement strand
AGTAAAGTATGCTATTGTTATAATACTGTTACTTGTTATTTTCCAATAAAAAAGGGTTTACTTATGCTTAAACACACAACTCTCATTATTGCTTGCTGGCTATTAGTCAGTTGCTCTTCTCAGCCAAACACCGTCAACTCAAGCCCACAAACGTCTACTCACTCCAGTAATGAATACTCCAAACATGCGGCCTGGTTAACTGATATGGAGCAAGCCATAGCAATTGCAAAAAAAGAAAATAAGCATCTTTTTATGTTTTATACCGGCAGTGACTGGTGTCCACCCTGCATAAAATTTCATGAAGAAATTCTAGACACTCAGGAATTCCAACAAGAAGCAACCAAGCACTTTGTGTTAGTTATGCTTGATTATCCATCAGACACCTCAATCCAAACTGAAGAACAAATCGCACATAATCAACAATGGCTGGAGCATTACTCCGTTGATGCCTACCCAACCGTTTTATTGACCGAGCCTTTGACAAAAAATCCCTATGCCACTCACGTCGGCCACCCAGGCGGTGACACAAATAGCTATCTCAACTTTTTATCAAAAGTCCAAGCGGATAAAGTCCTGCTCGATGCGGCATTATCCAAAGCAGAAAATGCACAAGGCATAGAGCGTGCTCGACACCTCGATGAAGCCTTATCATTCGAAAGTAATTTTATCGGTAATCGTAAAGCGTTAGTTGATGAAATACTCACGTTATCAAAAGATGCGCCCGACTTATATCAGAAATATGACACCATCAAAGACAACATGGAAGTATTAGAGTCTCTAAAAGAAATCGATGATAGACTCTCTGATTTATATGTAAAGTGGAATGAGTCAAGCTGGGATGATGAAGGGTACAAACAGTTTAACCTATCGTCTTTAAACCAGTTAGCTGAGCTAGAAAAAAAATATACTTTGTCAGAAGGTAAAGCATTAATGGAATTAATGCTCGCTAAAGCCAGATTTTGTGCCTCTTTAAAGAGAAACGATGAAGGGTTCAAACCCATCGAGGCCGCTATTATTAATAATCAGTATTCTTCTGAGTTTCGCCAAAAGCTTGCTTACGAACTATCTTCTCTATATTCAGATTATCAAAGGCTTGATGATGCCATTAAAATGTATGACCAAGCTATTACCATAGCACCTAATTCTGAGCTAGGAAAACAGCTTCAGAGTGAGCGTGAGGAAAAGATTGAAGAAATGAAAGAGGATAATATGCAATAAATCCCCATTAATAGAATAGGGTCATACTGAAACTCTCATTTTATCCAAGTATGACCTAATTATTTCCAATCAAAATTGCACCATTTTGGTGCTTTTCAGATGTCTTTCAAGTAAACTGTGTGGTAATTTTGTTCAGACAATAGCGTCATGCCACTTAATTTATCCTTTGATTCACTCAATACAGCTATTTTGATTGTTGATCGTCAATATCAAATTATTGATCTCAATGCTTCAGCTAAGGAACTATTAGGTTTCTCAACACAACAGAATCAACCACAAGACTTATTCGAATTTATTCAGGTAAATTTTGCAAAAGACTTTCTCCAACAAGTCGAACAGCAACAAACTAAATTTATTGAAGAAGCTCACTTAAGAGTTGGTTCAAAACTTGTTACCGCGAATATTATGTTGTCAGCTTTTGAGCAAGCTGGAAAGGAATATTTGCTTTTAGAATTACAGGCAAGCAATCATCCATGGCAAATTAAAAATGACATGCACTTGCAGCAACAAAGCCGAGTGAGTGACCATCTCATTAAAAACTTAGCACATGAAATTAAAAACCCACTTGGCGGTATCAAAGGAGCTGCACAACTATTAGAAAGAAAATTACCCAAGGACTTTTCAACTCACTATAGTCAAATTATTCTTCAAGAGGCTGAGCGACTCGACTCACTTGTGAATCGACTTCTATTACCTGCAGAGCCAGAAGAAAAAACATACGCTAACATTCATAAAATTATTGATAAAGCCTTCGATATTATTTTATTACAACAAGCTTCATCCATTTCTATAGAAAAAGATTATGACCCTAGCCTACCCAACTTACTAGTGAGCATAAGTCAAATTCAACAAAGTTTAATCAACTTAATTAAAAATGCCTTTGAAGCAGTTAATCAAAAAGGAAAAGTCGTCTTAAGAACGCGAATTGAACATCAAAAAACTATTGGCAAAATTCAATTTAAGCAGGTCATACGAATTGATGTTATTGATAATGGTTGTGGTATCCCAGAAAACTTAATTAAAGATATCTTCTTCCCCACTATTAGCGGGAAAAATAGTAGTGGCCTTGGTTTAAGTATTGCCCAATCTTTAATCCAAAGACACTCAGGTCTTATTGAATTAGAAAGCAATAAAGCAAATAACAATGAAGGCGAAACTTGTTTTAGTATTTATTTACCCGTAATAAATTCAGATGGTGACAATGAATAATCAAATAAAAAAAATCTTACTCGTTGATGATGACAAAAATATTCGACGAATACTTGATGAGTTATTAGGCGACTTAGGTTATTTAGTCACTCAAGCAGACTCTAGCGAAAAAGGACTAATATTAATCGATGAAAATCATTATGATTTAATTATTAGTGACATTCGCATGTCAGGAAAAACAGGGATTGATTTACTCAAAGCCTGTCAGGAAAAATATCCTAATATCCCTATCATCATCATAACAGCTCACGCTGATTTAGATAGCGCCGTCACTGCGTATCAAGAAGGCGCTTTTGAATATTTACCCAAACCTTTTGAGTTAGATGAAGTCATTGCTGCCGTTAACCGAGCATTTTCAATTGAACAAACTAGTCAACCCATTAAAACCCAGAAAAAAACCAGCCAATTTACTATTATTGGTGAAGCACCCAGTATGCAAGATTTATATAAAGCTATTGGACGCTTATCTAACTCTCATATGACCGTTTTAATTCATGGTGAATCAGGTACGGGTAAAGAACTGGTTGCTAATGCTCTACATCAAAATAGTCCACGTAAAAACTCACCCTTTATTGCACTTAACATGGCTGCTATTCCAAAAGATTTAATTGAGTCAGAATTATTCGGTCATGAAAAAGGTTCTTTTACTGGCGCAACTAGTCGCTATTTAGGACGTTTTGAACAAGCTAATCAAGGAACATTGTTTTTGGATGAAATTGGTGATATGCCATTAGATGCACAAACTCGCTTATTACGTGTTTTATCTGAAGGTACATTTTATCGAATTGGTTCCAGTCAACCATTACAAGTCGATGTACGAATTATTGCTGCGACTCATCAAGATTTAATTAAGAAAATTGAACAGGGTGCGTTTCGCGAAGATCTTTATCATCGTTTAAATGTGATCCCACTTTTCTTACCGCCTCTTAAAGAAAGACACGAAGACATCCCATTACTGGTAGAGTTCTTTTTTAAACAAATCTCACAAGAAATTAATGAGCCAAAAAAATCGCTAACCAATGATGCATTAGAAATACTAAAAAAATATTCTTGGCCAGGGAATATTCGTCAACTTGAAAATATTTGTCGCTGGTTATCTGTCATGATTAACAGCTCAAATATATTAGCCAGTGATCTACCATTGGAAATTAAAAACAGTCAACTAAATTCAACGACTAACGAACAATCAAGAAACCAATTAAACTGGCAAGAAGGTTTATCAAAAACGTTACTACAGAATCTTAAAAATGGCGATAAACAATGTTTTATCAACACTCAGAAAACTATTGAGCAATTACTGATAAAAACAGCACTAAATTCAACCAACAATAAAAAAGCTGAAGCAGCAAAATTACTTGGCTGGGGGCGTAATACATTAACTAGAAAACAAAAAGATAACTAATAGCTTGTATATTACTCTTCAATATTTCTCATACAAATATAACAAGTTTCTAAATATTCTTCGATCCCCCAATGTCCACCCTCTCTTCCCATA
>CAYPMT010000168.1:0-3969 GCA_964411875.1 uncultured Kangiellaceae bacterium | reverse complement strand
CTTAAGAAACCGAAATAGTCTTCAACATGCTCAAATACGTCAATAACTAACATTAAGTCACAAAGATTATCTGGTTTCTTTAAAACATCTTCTAAGTAAAAGTTGAGTCTTTCTTTAGCTTTTAATTTTGAAAGCTCAAATGCTTGTGGAGAAATTTCGTAGCCTGCAAAGGAAACATCATCAGCTAGTTTACTATGTAGTTGATTCAGAATTTCACCAGCGCCACACCCTACTTCACAAACTGAATTGGGTTGAAGGCTGTTATCTTTAATCATTTTAAGAATGTGTTGAGCTTTCCAAGGTGAATCATCCTCGTGCCAATTAGGGTTTTTTTCGAGATACTCGCCCTTCGTATAGATATCTTGTTTTTTTTGCATTTTCCCTTACTGGATAATAAAAATTACGTGCTGATAAATGAAAATTTGAGTCATTCGACTAAACCTCCTTAATCTGACAATCCCCTATATTATCCAGAAGTTAAAGACTACACAAGATATGTATGAGCCAAAACATTAGACAACGTAGAGCATCTTGAGGTGCCAATAACCGATTCGTATTTAGAAGGTTTCGTTAAAGATTTTTATAAAACTGGTTATCTGTTGGTTTTTCTTTTATGGAGAAATTTAGCGTCACTTAATTCTCATATGCGCATTTATCAAAATCTTATAAGTAAGATAAAAAGAAAGACTCCCAATTTAGGTAAGTATCAAACCGGAGTTGAAGTGATGATTAATATTAATTCAGCCGAAAAGCAAGAAGGCGCAGACGTCCCAAAAAACCAAATAGTAGAAGGATAGGATATATCCCTATAGCGTTACCAGACCTCCTAGCGCGAGAATGTTAGATGATATTTAGGGATTAAGAAAACTATCTGTAGATTCATCAATTTAATGTAAGTAGAATACGTTAGATTTTGAAAAACTTGGTTAAACACAAATGAATTTAGGTATATTTTTTATTGCCCTTGCAGGGCTATTACTAGAACTCACTCTTATACGTATTTTTGACGTTCTTTGGTATCCTAATATGGCATTTATGGTCATAACTTTGGCTGTGTTTTTTATCGGATTAGCTGGTGTTTATTTATCAATTTGGCCATTCAAAAAAGACTCTCCATCTAACTTTCTATTAGCGATGATTACCCTAGCTATGGCAGTCTGGGTAGGGTTATTAGAATATGGGATTAATCAATTTCCGTTTGATTACACTCAATTAACGGGTGATCAATCGCTTAAGATGTCATTCAACTTTTTAGCCACTTATTTCCTCATTGGGGTGCCGTTTTTCATTGAAGGAGTTGTATTAGCTGCTATTTTCTCAAAGTTTACTAGAGACATTAATAAGTTATATTTTTGGGATCTTGTTGGTGCAGGGCTTTCAGGCATAGTATTAATTCTGCTTTTACCCAAACTTGGAACGGTTGGTCTTACTAAATTTGTAGCAGGGATATGTGTTATTGCAGCCGCATGTTTTTTATCCAATAGAAAAACTTTAAAAATAATTTTATTAGGTGTAGGCATAGTTGTCAGTGCCTACCCAATCTTCACTGCTGGAGATCAAATTAAAACCTTTAAACCTCAGATGAACAAAAGAGGGTACAAGGAACTGTCACAAGTAATTAGTGAAGGTACTTGGTGGGATCCTATTTCAAAAATTGACATCATAAATGTTGAAGCGTTGGGCACTGGTTTAAAGAAAAGGTGGATAGCTTATGACGGAGGCACGCAAACTAGTTACTTTTATAGCTTTGATGGTGATTTAGAAAAGTTAAGAAAGGACCTTCCAGAAGGCGCGTTGAATCACTTTTGGCACAAGTATGTACCAATCTCACATTATTTGAAGGCAGACAGCGGATCAGAGGTTTTAATTATTGGTAGTGCGGGTGGTCAAGAACTTAAAGCTGCACTTGCCTATAATCCTAAACATGTAGATGCAGTTGAGCTAGTGGGTAAAGTAGTAGATCTGGGTAAAAATGAATATGCTGAATATATTGGCAATATCATGAATGATCCAAGAGCTAATGTTCAAAAAGCCGAAGGTCGTACCTTTTTAAGATCATCCGGTAAGATATATGACATCATCCAAATATTTAGTAACCATACGAGTTCTAGTATTGCTGCAGGTAGTGGGTCAATGCAGCCATCATATCTTCAAACCGTGGATGCTTACAAAGAATATTTTACTCACCTTTCTGATAATGGCATTTTGCATATCAATCACCATGTTTATCCTAAAATGGTAGCTACCGCTGCTGAAGCTTGGGTACAACTTGGGCGTAAAGATTTTCGTAAACATGTTCAGGTGTATGAATCCGCGAATGCTACTGACAACCTCCCAACTATGTTGATAAAGATGTCTCCATGGACGGGTGCCGAAGTGAATGAAACTCAAAAGTACCTATCTGGCTTTGCGAATCCTGTTAATCCATTTGAGCCTGCTAAGTCATTTCTTTCTGACGAGTTCTTTAATGCAAACTTCCCTAAATCTTTAGCAAATAAAATTCCTTATCGAGTTACTCCAGGTACTGATGACAAACCATTTTTCAATTCATTAAGAAAGAATTTTGATGACTTGCCACAAAATGATTCAAAAATATTTGTTAATCCATCTGTTTCTGGTTTATTAAACTCACAAAAAGCTAGTGGTTATTCAGATGTTATTCACTTATTAGTTACTTGTGTTGCTGCTTTGGTTTTTGCAATTTTATTCACCTTTGTTCCTTTATTGCTATCAAAGACAGGTAAAGAAAAATGGTCTGGAAAGAGAGATTTTATGATTCTATTTTCAATGCTCGGCTTTGGTTTTATTATTTTAGAGTTAGTGTTTATCCAAATATTTATGAAACTGATAGGGTACCCACTCTATACCTATACAACAGTTCTATTCACTTTCCTTGTTGGTGCTGGTTTTGGCAGCTTAATATCTTCAAAAATTGAACTTACTAAGCGCTTTCCGTATTTCCCATACTTGCTAATTATTTCCTTCGCAATATTTACGTTAGTACTTACTAACTTTTTGTTTGACTCACTACTTGGCTTTGATGTAATCACGCGTGTGATAGCTTCAGTACTGATAATGCTTCCGTTAACAATAGCTCTTGGGATGCCATTTCCTTTAGGTATGTTAGCTATTGAAAACAAGCCGACAGGAACAGTCGCTTGGGCTTGGGCGTATAATGGTTTATTTACTATTATAGGAGGCGTTTTCTGTTCGATAGCTGCTACTTATATTGGTTTTACGTTAACCGCGCTTATTGCAGTTTTAGCTTACTGTATTGGAGCGTTAGCTTATGGCAGATTGCTTAAATCATAAAATTATAAAGCACAAGAAAGCCCTTAATTGTTGCTTCGATAGTAATAAAAAGGGCTTCCAAATATGGAAGCCCTTTTTGCCTAACATTAAGCTACTTTTTCAAGTTTATCTTGAGGTTTTTCCTGCGAGACACTGTTTATAGAAACTTTCTTTGGCTTCATCGCTTCAGGTATTTCTTTCACTAATGCAACTGTCAGCAAACCATCCTCTAGGTTTGCACCAACTACTTCTACATGATCAGCCAAGTTGAACTTACGTTCAAAAGAACGTTGGGCAATACCTTTGTGCAGGTAATTTATGTCAGTATTTGCGGTCGCTTTGTTACCACGTATGGTTAAAACGCCATTTTCAGTTTGAATGTCGATTTCAGCTTCTTTGAAACCAGCAATAGCCAAGGTTACGGCGTATTGCTTATCTTCAACCGCTTCGATATTGTAAGGGGGGTAACCGCCAGAACTTTTCTCAGTTTGGAAAGCGCTGTCTAACAGTGTGCTAAGTGAATCGAAGCCAACACTAGAACGGTATAAAGGTGATAAATCAAAAGTAGTCATATTTAATATCCTCATTAAAGCAATATATTTATATTATTGTGAGCTCTCTTCGAGACACTCAAGAGCAACATGCTCAATAATCAGATGGGATATAAAGTGAGCTTTT
>CAYPMT010000167.1:0-4043 GCA_964411875.1 uncultured Kangiellaceae bacterium | reverse complement strand
AGTCTCACCGAGTTAAATCAATCCACGGAAAATAGCGTTCAATGGCAAGAGTCTTAGTTTTTGTATAAACCTTAGTCATATCAATACCTTTTTTTAATGTACATATGTCTATTTGTCCTAGATTACGCATAGATAGCCCTACTTTTATACCCTATACTTAATTCTTGTTTCAGCCAGTTTATATTGCTATCAACCTTTATGCATTGCTACTCAACAAACAAGCGCTTTACAAAACACCTAACTCTAATTGTTACGCTTACGTTATTACTGAGCTTTCATTTTTCTTTACGTGCAACAGAGCTAAACCTAGATAATTATAAAGGCAAGGTTGTTTATCTGGACTTTTGGGCTTCCTGGTGTGAGCCTTGTCATCGCTCTTTTCCTATAATGAACCAATTTCAGAAAAAATATGGAAAAGAAAACTTTGCTGTTATAGCGGTTAATCTCGACTCAGAGTCTCAAGAAGCACACTCCTTTTTAGCAGAGCATCCTATAAATTTTGAGGTTATATATGACCCTAAAGGTGGTTTGGCCGAAACGTACCAAGTTGAGGAAATGCCTAGTGTTTATATCTTCAATAAAAAAGGCGAGTTAAAGCATACACATTCAGGTTTTAGAAAAAAAGATATTGCTCAACTAGAAAGCTATATCCAAACCTTGTTAAATGAATAAGCTCTTATTATTTATAGGTAATATTTAATGAAAAAACATAGTATTTTATCAATTTTTATCTGTCTTAGTTGTCTTAGTGGCTGCTCTAATATGGGAGTCAAACCCTGGGAAAAGAATATATTGGCCAAAAAAGCAATGGCGCTTAGTGAGCAACCTTTAACCGACTCACTTGATGACCATATTTACTTTAGTAAAGAAGCGTCCAGTGGTGGTAAAAGTTATGCTGGTGGTGGCTGCGGTTGTAATTAAATGAGTAGGAAAAATATGAAAAAAAATAATCGAAATGTTAATGCTTTATTAGCAACGGCTGCGCTAACACTTATTTCAAATACAACCCATGCTGATGAAGAACAAAAAATCGAACTCAATGAAAAACCAGCTGTCGTTGAAAGTGATTGGAAGTTTGATGCCGCTCTCTTATATTATAGCGAGAGCGATAGTCGAGTTACTGCTATAGAACCCATTATACAAGCCACTCGCATTTTTTCTGAAGATGAAACTTTAAGCTTTCGCTTAACCGTGGATACGCTTACTGGAGCTTCTCCAAGTGGTGCGGTTGCTTCTAACCAACCCCAAACATTTACCTCCCCTTCAGGCAATGCTAATTATGAAATAGCGGCAAACACTTATCCATTGGATAATACTTTTTTAGATACAAGAGTCGCCTTAGCAACTAACTGGTCATTTGCATTATCAAATAAGGATCAAATTACTTTGGGAGCAAATGTTTCAAGTGAGTATGACTATCAATCTCTGTCTTTCAATGGCAACATTAGTCATGATTTTAATAGCAATAACTCCACGTTATTTGCAGGATTATCTTATACCTTGGATTCAATTGATCCCGTAGGTGGTTCACCGACAAGCCTATCAAGAATGCAACCTGTTGGGGAAACACAATCCAAAGTCGACGGGAGTCAAGATAAAGATATTTTGGATCTACTGATAGGTATTACTCAGGTAGTTGATAAGTATAGCCTTTTTCAAATCAACTACTCATACAGTTCATCTGATGGCTATCATAGTGATCCCTACAAAGTATTAAGCGTTTTGGGAGATGACGGCAATTATTTTGATGATGGTATAACGACTGCCAATGTCCTTTTTGAAAATAGACCGGATAAAAGAACTAAACATAGTATTTATGGACGTTATAAGCGTTATTTTGACGGCAATATTTTAGACTTGTCATACCGATATATGACTGATGATTGGGAAATTGACTCGCATACTGTTGATTTAAAATATCGCTTTGACTTAAGCAATAATAATTATATTCAGCCTCACATTCGCTATTACTCGCAAACGGAAGCGGACTTTTATCACCCTTATTTACTTCAATCTCAGTCACTTCCTAATTATGCTTCGGCTGATTATCGACTAGCAGAATTTGATGCAGTGACTCTAGGTGTTGAGTACGGATTTGAAACGGCTGACAAACAACAATGGCGAGTTGCGGTTGAATATTACCAACAGACACCAACTGAACCGATTAAATTTGGCGCTTTAGCCAGTCAGACCTTGCTTCCTGACTGGAATGCTATTATGTTAAGGATTAATTTCAGCTTCTAATTTCGCTTCAATGCAACCAGCTAGGAAGATTTCCTACCACCAATCACAAGGGTTTATCAGCGGCTGCTTTCAGGCCATGGCAAGTCCTTGTGAAATAATTCTAGAAACCGATGACTTAGCGCTTGCAAAACAAGTAACTGAAGCTGTTGCTCATGAAACTTGGCGAGTTGAAACGACTTTTAGCCGGTATTGTAAAGATAATACGATTTATAAAATTAACCACTCAAAAGGCAAAACAGTCAAAGTTGATGCTGAAACGGCACATTTGTTAGATTACGCAGACACTTGTTATGAATTAAGCGATGGTTTGTTTGATATTACATCTGGGATATTAGGTCGTGTTTGGAAATTTGATGGGAGTAATAATATTCCTTCCCTCAACTCTATAAATAACCTACTACCTTTGATTGGTTGGGATAAAGTCAAATGGGAAAAGCCGTACCTCACGCTTAAGCAAGGCATGTCACTTGATTTAGGTGGTATAGGCAAAGAATATGCGGTTGACTTAGTTGCTGCAATCACCAAGTCACAAATATCGTTACCATTTCTGATTAATTTTGGCGGTGATATTTATGCTAATAAACCCCCTAAATCTAAAAATGGCTGGATTATTGGTATTGAACCTATTCAACCAGGTAAGAGGCCCCCTAAAATTGTTATTCGATCAGGCGGTGCTGCCACCAGTGGAGATTCCAAACGCTTTTTGAAAGACGGAAGAAATATTTTAAGCCATGTTTTAAACCCCAAAGCTGGATGGCCTGTTGAAAATGCGCCTGCCTCAGTTACTGTTCTAAACCAAACTTGCACTCAATCAGGTACTCTAGCAACATTAGCCATGCTGCAAGGTGAAAATGCTGAAAATTTCTTAAAGCAACAAAAGGTCAAGTTTTGGGTTCAAAGAAGAGATCAATAACCCCTAATATCACCGCTCACAAACTTAACGCTGCTCAAGTTAAACCTATACATCCAATATCCATCATATCAATAAATGCAAAGACATCTAGGAACCAAGCTAATAGGAATTTAACTAACCACATA
The DNA here is from genome assembly GCA_964411875.1 of uncultured Kangiellaceae bacterium. Taxonomy (GTDB): domain Bacteria; phylum Pseudomonadota; class Gammaproteobacteria; order Enterobacterales; family Kangiellaceae; genus Aliikangiella. The sequence continues at coordinate 761 of CAYPMT010000167.1, read as the reverse complement.
GTCTATTTAAACTAACACCAGTCTATCTTGTAAGCGATGAACATCGCTATTTTGACTTTATAAATGAACTTACACATGATACAAATGCCTATATCCTTACACCTTATCCATAGCACGCAATTATGCATAAAAAGTTTATCATTTTAGTTGTATTATTTTTAATTGTTATAGCAGGTTTTAACCTCTTAGATATCTATACTGATACCCAAATGAATGCACCGCTATTTCATTTAATTGAAGAAGTTGTTGTTACTCTAATTACAGTAGTCTTAATAACCATGTTGTTATTACAACTTAAAAAAAGTACCACAAAGTTTAATGAACTAAAAATTGAACTTAATAGTATGGAATCATTATTGCTAAAACAAAGCAAAACAATGCGAAAAAATCGAGAAGCATACAGCAAAATAATCCATAAACAATTTATTGAATGGAGTTTTTCTAATAGTGAAAAAGAAACCGCCTATATGTTATTAAAAGGTTTGAGTTTGAAAGAAATAGCCGAGTTAAGAGGCGTTAAAGAAAAATCGGTAAGACAGCAATCATCTAATTTATATACTAAAGCTAATTTAGAGGGAAGACATCAATTGTCAGCCTGGTTTTTTGAAGATTTTGTAAACCTATAAGCTATTATACTAGACAATCTATTAGCCTTTCATCTAGCCAATAAAAAATTACTTTATAAAGACTATTGATTTAATTGGCTAATTAGTAGAAAGTACCGTCTATATAATCAAACTATTTTAAAAGAGAAACTATCC
>CAYPMT010000166.1:0-4151 GCA_964411875.1 uncultured Kangiellaceae bacterium | reverse complement strand
TACTCCTACTCTGCTTTACGGTAAAAACGTCTTCTAAAAAAAGCCGTCATTCTAACAGATAAAGCTTAAAAATTAACTTATTTTCTAATTATTTAGATTAAATTTAAAACCAAACTAATTTTTGAGGATTTTGTGACTTATCTTCTAACCATTTGGACTAAATCAATATTGTTTTAAATTATAAAATCGCATTAGTTTTTATCTAATGTAGAATTATGTGACGGGGTTCATTTTTATAACTAATATATTGTTTAAAATAACTCCACACCTTGACTAATATCTACATATGAGTTATTTTGGTCGGTCAGGGGAAGTGTAAGATCATTAAAAGCTATAAGCTAACCTACGCTAAATATCTATAATTCGAGCCTAGAGAGTTAGAGTCAATGTCTAAGCCTGATTCTAGTCATAAGTAATTAGTGTCGCCGTAGTTTATATAATTTACCCATTGTATAAATTGTAGGGTCTGCATAATGACTAATACAAATAAAGGCAGAAAACGCCTACTAAGAAACCATGATACTCTAGTTCAGTGGTTCCAGCACGCCTTGGACGTTTTCATCATTCTCTCTCTTTTCATTACCTTCGCTGTTATCTTTGAGAAACAGTTCAACTCTTATTATAGAATGTTAGGTGCAATCACCATTATCTTAATGGTCATCACCTATAATATTTTTGGTGTACATCGTTTCGTTAATAACATCTTTGGTCGAATAAAAAATCTCGCTCGAGCGTGGCTCACTATAGTTGCAACTCTGGCTTTTATTATTTTAGTATCAAACTCGTGGCAACATTATTCCATAGAAATAGTTGCTTATTGGTTAATTTATTCATTTGTTATTCAAGCTATTGTTCAAGTACTTACAAGTAAATTGTACAAAGAATATTCTTCTCGCTATAGAGTAAAATTACCAGCATTAGTAGTAGGAGCTTCAAGTGTTGGTAAACACTTAACCAAAAGCATACAAAAAAACTTCTGGTTAAGAGATCGTATAATTGGCATCGTTAGCTTTGAAAAAAATAAAAACTGGCAAGATAAAGACACTCCTTACTTAGGTGATTTATCTTCCCTAAACGAAATTATCGAAAAAAACCATATTCGTCGAATCTACTTAGCACCCGACTTTGAAAAAATTCCCGAGCTAAAAAAAGTTCAAGCAATGCTGGCCGATAAAACTCATATTGATCTTGTTTGGGCTCCGGATATTTTTTCACTCGACTTATTAAACCATAGTGTTAGAGAAGTCTCAGGTGTTCCTTTAGTTGCTTTAAACGAAACGCCACTTATGTTTGGTGGTCCAGCATTTATAAAAATGATTATGGATAAATCTATTGCTCTGGCGATGATTGTTCTCTGCTCTCCCCTATTGATTTTAGTGGCACTGGCCGTCAAGTTAACTTCAAAAGGCCCTATTTTCTTTAAACAAGTTCGAGATGGTTGGGATGGACGAAAGTTTAATGTCTATAAATTTCGTAGTATGTATGTTCATAAATCAGAAAGCCTTATAAAACAAGCGAGCAAGGGTGACTCTCGTATCACACCTATTGGTGCGTTTATTCGTAGAACAAGTTTAGATGAGTTACCACAACTATTTAACATACTGGCCGGCAGCATGTCTTTGGTTGGCCCAAGACCACATGCAGAATCGCATAATGAATATTATTTAGACAAAGTTCAAGCCTACCCAGCACGCCATAGGATAAAACCAGGTATGACTGGACTCGCTCAAATTCATGGCTACAGAGGCGAAACACAAACAATAGATGCGATGAAAAGACGTGTTGAACTTGATATTGAATATATAAGAGATTGGTCGCCGCTGCTTGATCTTAAAATTTTATTACTAACACCCTATGCATTAATTTCTAAAAATACCAATGCTTATTAAGAAGAACCTAACCATTTAAGCATTTATTTAAATGACAAACCGGATCTGAGTTAAGCTATTAACTAGGTTAGTTGCCCACAATTCAAGCTAATTATATTGCTCATCGATCCAATTTTTATATGAGCCATCCATAACCGCTTGCCACCAGTCCTCATTTTCCAAATACCAGTTAATTGTTTTTTCTATGCCCGTTTTGAAAGACTCTCGTGGTTCATAACCTAGCTCTTTTTGCGTTTTTGTTGCATCAATTGCATAACGTCTATCATGACCAGGCCTATCTTGAACATAACTGATCAAGGATTCTGTATTACCTGCTATTGCTGCTGTAGCTTTAGGAAACTGTTTAGCTAACGATGGCGTCGATGAAAACTTAGCCTCTAATAAAGCACAGACCTCTTTCACAATATTAATATTGGCCCATTCATTATTTCCACCGATATTATAATTTTCACCAACACATCCTTTAGTCAGTACTAAATCTATTCCATAAGCATGATCTTCAACATAAAGCCAATCACGAATCTGCTGACCATCACCATAAATAGGTAAGCTTTTATCATTAAGTATATTAGTAATAATCAGTGGAATTAACTTTTCAGGAAAATGATAGGGCCCATAGTTATTAGAGCAATTACTTGTCGTGACATTAAGACCATAAGTATGACAATAAGCTCTCACTAAATGATCGCTAGCAGCCTTACTTGCCGAGTATGGTGAATTAGGTGCGTAAGCAGTTTCTTCGGTAAAAGCGGCATCATCGGGTAAGAGTGTGCCATAGACTTCATCCGTCGATACATGATGAAAACGATGAATCTTAGTTTCTTTACCTAAACTTGCCGGTTCATCAAGCCAAACCTTCTTTGCTGCTTTTAGCAATGAATAAGTGCCTAGAATATTCGTCTCGATAAAAGCATCGGGACCAAGGATCGAACGATCAACATGAGACTCTGCAGCAAAATGAACAAGCGTATCGATATCATGCTCTTTTAGAAGAGACTCAGTAACATTTTGATCGCAGATATCACCCTGAACAAATAAAAAATTTTTATTATGTTCAACAAGTTTCAAGTTGGCATAGTTGCCGGCATAAGTGAGAGCATCTAAAACAATGACTTTATCATTTGGATAATTCTTCATCCAATAGTGTACAAAATTTGCGCCGATAAAGCCGGCTCCACCAGTGACTAATAATTTTTTCATTTGAGTTTAATTTAATCAGTTAATTGTTTAAGTTTAAATAACATCTGCCGTAAATGAACCCGCCAATGAACAGAACTCAGTCCACTAAAAGAGGTTAATAACGTTGATTTATCAAGCACACTAAAATTTGGTCTCGCGGCAGCTGTTGGATAATCTTCTGTTCGAATTGGTTTAATTGAAATTGACTTTTCTAACAAGCCTAAGTTGATCGCTTCCTCTTGAATGGCTACGGCAAAATCATACCAACTGGCAACACCCAAGTCAGTCCAATGATGAATACCTGTTATTTGATGATTACCGGCATGCAAACAAGCTCTAGCAAGCCCTTCTGCATAAGTTGGCGTACCAACTTGATCACTAATAATACCTAACTCATCTTTTTCTGACATAAGCCTTAGCATTGTCTTAACAAAATTATTGCCATGAGTAGAATAAAGCCAAGAGGTTCGAATAATACAGCTTTTGTCAGCGATTAAATTTATTAGGTTCTCTTCACCCTCTTGTTTACTTGCACCATAAACCCCAAGAGGTCTAGTTGAGTCATCAATTAAATAAGGTGTCGCTTTCTGTCCGTCAAAAACAAAATCGGTAGAAACATGTGTTATATGTAAATTTAGTTTTTTACAAGCTTTAGCCAAATTAGTAACGGCAACACTATTAAGTTGATAAGCTTGCTCTATTTCTTTTTCTGCTAAATCAACTGCCGTATAAGCAGATGTGTTAATTAAAAAATCTGGCTCAAAATCCGATAAACACTTTTCAATATTGCCACTATTAAATAGATCAATATCCTCACGTCCTAGACAATGAATATTGATTTCAGGTGTTACTAGCTGTTGTATCTCCCATGCTAGCTGCCCACTTTTTCCGATGACTAAAACTTTTTTCAAACTGAATGCTCTCTAAAAATAAGGTGCGTCATTAAACAAAAGGCCTTCTTGATCTTTCTGAGATAAAAGCGGCTCGGTACCACCTACTAATGGCCATTGAATATTAAGTGTTGGGTCATCCCACCTAAGAGAAACTTCATAATCAGGTGAATAATAATCAGTACATTTATAA
>CAYPMT010000165.1:0-4200 GCA_964411875.1 uncultured Kangiellaceae bacterium | reverse complement strand
TTTGAATTTGTTTAAGTTCGGTTTTTTCATAAAAGCTATCGGCTAATTGTTGTTTTTCTTTTTGCATTTTATTAATTCTTTCTTCAACGGTTCCTTTTGCAATTAACTTGTAAATAAATACTGGTTTATCTTGACCAATTCGATGTGCTCTATCACTGGCTTGATTTTCTGCAGCAGGATTCCACCAAGGGTCAACGTGAATAACTGTATCAGCCTGAGTTAAGTTCAACCCAGTGCCGCCGGCTTTTAAACTAATTAAGAAAACCGAGACATTACCTTGTTGAAAACTTGCTATTTTTTCTTCGCGTTTGGTTGTTTTACCCGTCAGGCTTAAATAATCAATCGCTATTTCTTGTAACAGTTCAGCAATCAAATCAAGCATTGAAGTAAAAGATGAAAAAATAAGTATTTTTCTTCCACTGATGATCATTTCTGGTAGTTTTTCTTTTAACCAAGTCAGTTTCGCCGAATAATCAGTTAAATAGTTAGAGACTATTTTTTCGGGTTCTTGAAAAGCCTTCTCTTTAATTAAGTTAGGGTGACAACAAATTTGCCTGAGTCGTAATAACGCATTACCAATTAACAGTTGGTTTTTGGATGTACCAGTAGAACTAATCGCACGTTTCACTTCATCTAACATACTTAGCCTGACCGTTTCATAAACATCGGCTTGATAAGCTTCTAATTCAATAAAAATTTCAATGGTATTTTTTTGAGGTAGATCAGCCGCCACCTTATCTTTAATTCGACGTAACATAAAAGGCGATATACGTTCGGCTAATAGTTGTTGCCTTTCTTTATTTTGGTCTTTTTCAATAGGCATTCGAAAAAGCTGGTTAAACTGATTTTGTGTACCTAAAAAACCAGGCATTAAAAAATTAAATAGTGACCAAAGCTCACCTAAATTGTTTTCGAGTGGTGTTCCCGTTAAACATAATCGATGTTTAGATTGCAGAGCAAACACTTGTTTGGCAATTTTACTTTTAGCATTCTTGATCATATGTGCTTCATCTAAGACCAAAAGGTGTAAAGCTTGTTGAAAAAATTCCTCCGCATCACGTAATAGTACGCCATAACTGGTAATGATTAAATCAGCAGTTGCTAGTTCTTCTTTCATATCATGACGCTTACTACCGCTCCAATAAATAATTTTTAAGTCAGGCGTAAACTTTGCTGATTCAGATAACCAGTTACTTAATACACTTTTTGGTGCAACTACCATGCAAGGATTTCCCATACAGCCATTATTTTTCTCGCATTGGATATGCGTAAGGGTTTGAATAGTTTTACCAAGCCCCATATCATCAGCCAAAATACCCGCAAAGTTTTCTTTTGCTAAGAATTGAAGCCAGCTAAAACCCTGATGTTGGTAATGCCTTAGTTTAGCGTTTAAATTATCTGGAATAGCGACTAAATCTAACTGGGTATTTTTTGCTAAATCTTCCGCTTTTGTTTTTAACCACTCTGAATTTTTCCAATTCATTTCATCAGTGTGCTTTTGTAATGTAACTAAACGATGTAAATGCGTTGTTGGCAAACGTAAACGTTTTTCTTGGGTCAGTGGTTTTTCTTGATAAAGCTCTAACAACACATTAATAATATGTTTTATTCTTTGTGTCTCAATTTCAACACGGGTTTCATCGTCTAGTGTGATAATCACCGTTTCAGATAAATGTTCACTCAGCCATGCTTGATAATCTTGTTTTAATAGTTGAACAATATAAGGCATGATATTAATAGCTCGGTCATCAACTTTAACGCCAACCTCAAGATCAAACCAGTTTTGTTCTGTTGGCAAACTATCTGAAGCAACAAGCTCATCAGAGTTTTCTGAAAATACTTGGCTATACCAATAATTAATTTTTTTCTGATTTAAACAAAAGTTGTTATTAATGCTAATTTTCCAACCATCTTTTTGTAAATATCTAAACAAGGGAAACCAATGAGATAAGTCACCGTCTAAAATTCGGGTATGACCATCAAATTGATGGCTAATCGGTGGTTCAAACTGCGTTCTAATACCAGGTAAAATATCTATCTGATGCAAATGCCCTGCAATTTCATCCAACAAGTTGATGAGTTGTGGCGGCTTATCTTCTTGATTAAAAGCTTTATTTTTTTGGTTAATCATTGCATCAAATACTGACTCTAATTCAACCAGCTCATCACTTATCAATAACTTGACTTGAGCAATATCAATATCCTGCTTTTTATTCAGCCATGGCAACTCAACCTGTTCACTACTAATATCCAAACAAAGTTGCCAGTTTGGTTTTTTCTCTAGTGGCTCTTTTTCTGATTGAAATCTCTTATCTAATTGAATCGCCTTTGAGATGAGTGAATTATTCTGCTCTCTTTTAATTTCAATCAAGTGGCTTTTTGATTGATCCAAATAAAAACTTTCACTGAGTTTTAGCCAGTCAGAGTGAATTGTATATTCATAACCATGCTGCAATGAGTGACGATAACAATTCCGCCAAAACAAACGGCCTGAAACAATTAGGTTTTTAATTAACTCATTAACGGCTTGTTCTTTGCTAGGAAGATAAATGTAATTGTTTTGGGAAAGCTCAGGATGATCATGAATTAACGCCTGAAGTTGCTGTAGGATTTGCTGATCCGTTAAGCTCACAAACTTAGGCAGCTTGTTTTTATCCATAACGCTTAGCGGTAAAACCGCTTTCTTTTGATACTCATTTTGCTTGGTTAAATAAGCTTTATAACAGGTCAAAAAAACTTCGCCACTCTCCTGGCTTTGATCGAGTAAATAAATCACTCTATGTCGAGCCATATTAGGAAAAGGGTCAAAAGACTGCTTAGATAACCAGTCAACTAAGTAATGCGATTGGCTATTAAAAGCTTCTGCTTGTTTAGCTGGCTGAGGTAACTGGTCAAGGTGCATTTTGGTTTCTATGGCCAATGCTGCCAGATGAACACAGACATTATTATTGAAGCTTTCTTTGTCTGAAGAACCCTCTTTGCCTGAACTGTCCGTCTCTGGACTACACTGTTCTGAACTATCCATATCTAGACTATCCAGGTCAAAGCCATCCTGAACTAAGTTATTACTGTCTGAATCGTCAGTCTCTGATGCATGATTATGCGAGCTGTGATTATTTGACTGACAATCACAATAACTAATCACCTTGTCGTCAGATAAAGGCCAAGCTAACTGAGTTTTTATCAGCCGCGATTCATAAAGAAAAATACCCGTAACTTGCCCAGTCTCTTTTTCGTATTGCCAATCCATTAACAAATCATCTAACAAAAGACACATGCCTTGATAAAGCAATGACATCTCAAAAAACTGAGTTAAGTGATTACTGGGGCCTTTGTAAACAATGGGGCGCATTAACAGCTCATCAGGATTATTTAAGTTATCCGTTTAACTTGAAACTGACATTGATTAAAAATCAATTGATAGGCTGAGTAAAGCACTCGAAAGCACCCTTCAATTTGATTGCCGACCAACAAGCATATCAATAAGTTAGTGCAATAGATAGCACTTGCATTTGACTGCCTTAATTAAAAAAATAAAAAAACTGATAAATTCACTCAAATGGGGTTGAGAGCTAAAAATATGTCCCCATAATAGCCCTCGCATATAACAAAACCTATTGATATTCATATTTAGGAGAACAATCAATGAGCATTCGTCCTTTACATGACCGCGTTTTAGTAAGACGTATGGAAGATGAAACAACAACCGCTGGCGGTATTGTCATTCCTGACAACGCTAAAGAAAAACCTAGTCGTGGTGAAGTCCTTGCCATTGGCAATGGTAAATTACTTGATAATGGTGATCGTCGCTCTTTAGACGTAAAAACTGGCGACAAAATCCTTTTCGGCAAGTACTCTGGCAACGAAGTTAAAGTTGACGGTGAAGAGCTACTAGTGATGCGTGAAGACGACATCATGGGCATCATCGAGTAAGTAAGTACAAGCTAACCGATTTTCAGAATTTTATAATTAGAGGAAAAGATAATGGCTAAAGACGTAAGATTTGGTAATGATGCCCGCTCGCAAATGGTTGCTGGTGTTAATATCCTAGCTAACGCAGTAAAAGTAACCCTAGGCCCTAAAGGTCGTAATGTTGTACTCGATAAATCATTTGGTGCACCAACTGTCACTAAAGATGGTGTATCTGTTGCTAAAGAAATCGAATTGGAAGACAAATTCGAAAACATGGGCGCACAAATG
>CAYPMT010000164.1:0-4365 GCA_964411875.1 uncultured Kangiellaceae bacterium | reverse complement strand
TACGTATCCAGAAAGACCAAATCGACGAATACGCAGAAAGAAAAGGCCAAGACACGATGACAACAGAAAGATGGTTGCAAAGTGTGTTGGGGTATGATGTTTGATAAGTTCGTACATGTATTTCATTAATCATAACTAGTTGGAGTAATGAAAAGAAGTTTTACTGGATAAATATTGATTTATCTATAAGCTGAACTTGGGTTGCAAGTGTATTCGTAATACTATGCAGAGGCATGAATACAAAGATTAGTTTGAAATTACCAAAAGCTTTAAATGAGCATCAGATGGCATACCAAAATCTTATAGGTGATGAAGTATGCTAGAGACTGAAAATACTCATTTAAAGCACGTTAAAATTGAAGGATTTAAATCGATTAAATCTTTAGATTTAGACATGGAGCCTATTAATATACTTATTGGTGCAAATGGTGCGGGCAAGTCTAATTTTATTTCTTTATTTACATTTTTACGAAATTTATCTGAAGGGAAACTACAAACTTATACAGAAATTAATGGATTTGCGAATGCATTTTTTCATTTTGGCTCAAAAGTTTCACCTAAAATAGAGATAGATATTGATGTAAATATCAACGGGTATCATGTTGTTTTTGAGCATGGTGTATCTGACGATAGTTTGGTCTTTGCTCGAGAATATTGCACTATACAAACTTCTAGCAACAAATTTCCAATAAGAGGGAATAAAGGTGAAAGCGGTTTGTTACCAGGGTCTGCGGCGGCAAGCTCAAACGTTCAGAAATATACACGTGAATATTTAGAAGAATGTCGTGTGTATCATTTTCATGATACAGGCGCTAAAGCTGGGTTCAAACAGGCAAGTGATGTGAACTCTTCAGATTTTTTGTACTCTAATGCTGCCAATCTTGGTGCTTTTCTTTATAGACTAAAGTCGAGCAGTAATGAACTTTTTATAAAAAGCTATCAAGATATTGTAACGACAATTAAAACTGTCGCCCCATATTTTCATGATTTCTATCTTGAACCACGAGGAGAAGAGAATGAAGAGAAAATTTTATTGAAGTGGTTCCATAGAGATAATGAAGAGCCTTTTTCTGCGAATCAATTATCTGACGGTACCGCACGTTTTATATGTATGGCGACACTATTCTTGCAGCCAATGTCACTTAGGCCTAAGTCTATTGTTCTTGATGAGCCAGAATTAGGTTTACACCCAGCCGCACTAGAAGTATTGGCAGAACTGGTTAAGTCTGCGTCTAAAGAAAACCAGGTTATATGTTCGACGCAGTCTGTGACATTTGCTAATCAATTTGAAGCAAAAGACTTTATTGTGGTAGATCAAGAAAAAGGGGTTTCTACATTTTCTCGTATTGACGAAAAGGAACTGAAAAGCTGGTTGGAGGATTTTTCTATGGGTGATATTTGGACCAAAAATTTAATTGGAGGTCGCCCAGAATGGTAAGAGTCGGTATTTCAGTGGAAGGTCCAACCGAAGAAAGATTTATAAAAGCTGTTTTAGCGCCATATTTAGTAGCAAAAGAGGTGTATATTACTCCTATATCAATAGGAGGTGACGTTAATATTGATAGGGTAAGAGGTGAGTTAAAAAAATTATCTAATAACTTTGATTATGTTAGTACTCTTTATGATTTTTATGGATTTAAAAAGAAACTGAATAGCGATAGTAAGGCAAGCTTAGAGGCTCGTATTGAAGAGGGAGTACATGAAAGAATTAGGGATAAATTTATCCCATATATACAAATGTATGAATTTGAGGGGCTATTGTTTTCTTGTCCCGAAGCGATGGAGAGAGGGCTGAATGAGTCAGGTGTCAAAGAATGGTGCCAAGGTGTACTCGAAAAATTCAGTAATAACCCAGAAAGCATAAATGACTCAGTGGAAACAGCGCCTTCAAAGCGTTTAGAAAAAGGTACGGGGTATAGAAAAACAACTCACGGACCAAATATTGCAAAAGAGATTGGTATAGAAAAAATTAGACAGATGTGTGAAGGGTTTGATGAGTGGCTCAATAAACTGGAAAGACTTAGTTAACTTAATCTAAATACCTTTGCTTGTGATGGGTATGTAAGAATGAGAAATATTTAGACGAAATATTTAACCAGAACCCAGAAATTTTCTGGTCTAGCTACTGCTGAAACTGTCGTACCTATGATTAATAATCGAAGTAATTTCCATCGAACCTGATCTATTAGTTCTTCTGATCCACAACCACCGCATTATGCGCATGTAAGCTTTCACGATGATCTACTTTGAACCAATAGTCATTAAGGTTGTCCATTTCTTCTAAGCTACTTTTAATGCGTCTTGCAGCATCTTCGCAGAACATGAGGTTGGTTGCATTTAATCGGGCGAATTCTTGTTCATCTAAGCGTTTTACGGCTGTTTGTACAGGTGTGCCGATGGTTGATTCGAACTGGAAGATTAATTGAGATAAATCAGGCCAGTTATTGTCTCCAGTCGACAAGCGTATATAGGCATATGAGCGTTGGCTATGAGGTGTGGCAATAGATCCTGCTTTTGATTGAATCCATTGTAATAGTGTCTCTTTATCAATGCTGGACTCTGGAAATGTTTGGTCAATGGCTTCTGACTGTAATTGACGAGCTAAAGCGGCAGAACATGGGCAGGTGCTTGAATAAGGAATCGTTAGTTCAAATTCATATTGAGTAACGTTGTCATGTTTTTCCGCACGAATAACCATAGGGTAAGCTTGATAACCACTTTCGTCACTCAAAAGCGCTGGCTTATTGAGTAGCATGTCAAAAGACAGTTCTATTTTTGCAGCATTGCTAATCTCTTGTTGCGATTGAATTATTTCTTCAAGTAAATCATCGATCGTTTCTTTATCGCACTCTCGCTCTACCAAGGTATTAATCAGCTTATGCAAGCGCGACATATGTATGCCTTTAGCCTTTGGGTCTTTAATGTTTACAAAGACATTGGTTTTTGCAGTTGCTGCTGTAAGCTTGCCACTTTGCCCTTTAAAGGAAATGGGCACAGCAATGTCTTCCATGCCAACCCATTGCAGAGGGAGTGAAACGTCAGGAGTAGCGTTTGAGGTAATGTCTGGAAGGTTGCTTTTTAACAAAATGATAGCCTTAAGTAGTTGTTAGCTGAGAGCTCTAATTTTTTGAGATGCTGATAATATCTTTTATAGTGACCACATTCATGGTGTCCGCATAAATAGTCAAATTTTAAAGAAGTGTATTTTAAGTCAATAAAACCACTTAACAAGATGATACAACATATCATACCAAATCCAAGGATGCTGGGCACGTAAGAGTATTGCAATTTTGGTTGAGTATGCTCAGCTTAATTAATTAAATAAGTCCAAAGCTAGTAAGCATATTAAATTAATAGCAGGCATTCTCATAAAGGTTAAGAGGGCATTTGTTGATTCAGAATGTCATCTAAAAAACTAGCCGTAAATTCGGATCGATTATTATTATTTGATTTTCGATAAATTGTTCCAGCCTGTGAGCGTACGGTCCTTTCGCTTACTTTTCTAATCTTTGAGATTTCAGAAAATGAAAAGCCTTTGATAATTAACCATGCGACTTCACTCTCAGACTTAGATAGTTTCCACTCATCAAATTGGGCCTTAACTACCTCGGCTAAGTTGCCTTTCAAAGACTTTAGTTCAACCTCGTATTTAGTTACCTTTTCTGAGAGTTGTTTAGATTTTCTTATTTCATTGAATAGGCTTATGCAAATAATCAGAAAGATAAATGATTCACCAAGCCAATGAGTAATGGAATCACCCTCATTTATATCTCCAATAATATCAAACACAAAAAACAATGCGGCAATCGATAAAACCAAGCGTGTGATGTTGATCTGCATATAGGTCAATAGTACTAAAAAACCTACTTTACATCATTTGACGGATTCGTTGGGGTGAAAATATTGTAAGGATGCAGCCCATAGAAACTTTAATCCAGATTAGACCTAAATATGAGAATTGAACTAGGTAGTAGTCAGAATATTTGTTCTGTCATAAAACCAGCATAACTATTTAAGTAGAATAAAATCATGAAAAAAATTTTAGTTATTCGATACAAGTTTATTGGTGATGTCTTGATGACGTCAGCACTTTGTAATAGCCTAAAAAGAAGCTTTCCAAATGCTAAAGTAGATTACATGGTGCATGCGGTAAGTGCTCCATTGTTTGAGCATCACCCTTATATCGATAATGTAATTGCTGTGACTAATGCAGAGCGTAAAAATCCATGGAGATATTTACAGAAAATTCGAGAAGTTACCGCCAAGCAATATGATTTAATTATTGATGCAAGCTCTATACCGAAAACAGCGTTAATTAGCTTGTTTTCGCGCCAAGCTAAATATCGAATAGGTCGTGAAAAACGT
>CAYPMT010000163.1:0-4454 GCA_964411875.1 uncultured Kangiellaceae bacterium | reverse complement strand
GGCTTCATTTCAATACAATGAATGGTTGTACCAACCGGAATATTTCTCATAGGTAAACTATTACCTGGCTTAATTGCCGCTTCTTGACCTGACTGAATCGGATCGCCTGCTCTTAAACCTTTGGGAGCGATAATGTAACGACGCTCACCATCTGCATATAAAACTAACGCAATGTTAGCGCTGCGATTTGGATCATATTCCAAACGCTCAACTTTTGCAGGAATACCATCTTTATTGCGTTTAAAATCAATAATTCTGTAGTGCTGCTTATGACCACCACCAATGTGTCTTACTGTAATACGTCCATTATTATTACGACCGCCTTTCTTTGATTTTTTATCTAACAAAGGCGCATAAGGTGCTCCCTTATGTAAATCGGGATTAACCACTTTAGTAACAAAGCGACGACCTGGTGAAGTTGGTTTAGATTTTATTAGAGCCATCTTTCAATCCCCTTACTCATTACCTGAAAAGTCAATGTCTTGACCTTCTTGTAAAGACACATAGGCTTTTTTCCAGTTTGAACGACGTCCAGATATCGCTCCCACTCGCTTAGTTTTGCCTTTAACAACTGATGTTCTAACTGTTTCAACATTAACACTAAACATAAGTTCAACAGCTTTTTTAATTTCTAACTTAGTTGCATCAACTGCAACTTTAAATACAAACTGGCCTCGGTCGGCTGCAAAACTTGCTTTTTCCGAAACATGTGGAGCTTGTAAGATTGTCATCACTCTTTCTTGATTCATCCCCAAGTCTCCTCAAATTTTTTCACTGCATCAACAGTCATAATCACTTTATCAAAAGCAATTAGGCTAACTGGATCGCAAGCAGCTACATCTCTTACATCAACTTTATATAAATTGCGTGCTGCTAAATAAAGATTTTCATCAACTGTGTCTGACACGATTAACGCTTCTGTCAAATCGTAATCAGCTAATTTTTTCACCAGCTGTTTTGTTTTGGGTGCATCAACTGAAAAAGACTCAACCACTAACAGTCTTTCTTGACGAACTAATTCAGACAAAATACATTGGATAGCACCACGATACATTTTGCGATTAACTTTTTGTGAGTGATCTTGTGGCTTAGCCGCAAAAGTCACACCACCGGTTCGCCAGATTGGACTACGGATAGTACCAGCACGCGCTCGACCAGTACCTTTTTGACGCCAAGGCTTAGCACCGCCACCACTCACTGCACTACGATTTTTCTGAGCACGAGTACCTGAACGTGCTGTTGCCATATAAGCAACAACCACTTGATGGACAAGAGCTTCGTTAAATTCTCGACCAAAAGTTACATCTGAAATTTGCATCGCACTTGCTTTTTTGCCGCCTGCAGCAGCTAAATTAATTTCCATTCTCTAATTCCCCCTTAAACCTTTACCGCTGGATGGACAATAACATCACCACCAGTGGCTCCAGGTACGGCACCTTTAATTAGAAGAATATTTCGCTCGACGTCTACTCGCACAACTGACAAGTTCTGTGTAGTAACACGTTCTGCACCCATATGACCAGCCATTTTCTTGCCTTTAAATACACGACCAGGCGTTTGATTCTGCCCAATTGAACCCGGTGCTCTATGTGAAATAGAGTTACCATGAGTTGCATCTTGCATTTTAAAATTCCAACGTTTTACACCACCGGCAAAACCTTTACCTTTAGATGTTCCAGTTACATCAACAACCTGGCCATCTTCAAAAATATCAACCTTTATTTCACCACCGGCTTCAAAGCCTTCTAGCGAATCAGTACGAAATTCCCAAAGGCCTCGCCCTGCTTCAACACCAGCTTTTTTGAAATGACCAGCTTTAGGCGAATTAACGCGATTAGCTTTTTTCTCACCTGCAGTTACTTGAACTGCTTGGTAGCCATCATTTTCTTGTGTTTTAACCTGAGTAATTCGATTCGGCGTTACTTCGATAACAGTAACCGGTGTCGAAACACCATTTTCATCAAACACTCGGCTCATTCCACATTTGCGGCCAACAATTCCGATCGCCATGTTTAAAACCCTCTCAAATAGGTTGCAACTAATGATTATTGCAACAAATTTTATGAATATTTACTTTCTACAATCTGCCTTCTTACAAACTACTAAATAAGCCTTATGAAAGACTTATTTGCACATCAACCCCTGCAGCTAGATCAAGCTTCATTAACGCATCAACAGTTTTTTCTGTTGGATCTTCAATATCAACCATACGTTTATGCGTTCTGATTTCATATTGATCTCGCGCATCCTTATTAACATGCGGAGAAATCAAAACCGTATAACGCTCTTTACGCGTTGGTAATGGAATAGGACCTCGAACTTGGGCACCTGTACGCTTTGCTGTATTGACAATTTCAACTGTCGATATGTCAATCAGTTTGTGGTCAAACGACTTTAAACGTATTCTGATCCGCTGCTTAGACATGCAAGGAATCTCCATATTTAATTAATTAAACATATAAAAACCACCTCTCCTGCTACTCAGGAAATGTGGTCGAATTCTTTTCGGCCAAAATCAGGCCGGTTGTCATTGATAAATACTACTATTTATCAATAAATTAGCTACAAGAGCTTAATACAACCCAACTCATCTCTCGAATTGGGAGCGGCATTGTAAAGAAAACCAAAGGGGAATACAACTAAAATTTCAGTTAAATTAGCATTTTTAGTTTAAAAACTTAAACAGGCTGATCAGTTAATGTCAGTTCAACAAAAAAACAAGCACCGCCTAATTTTTGTGGGCTTTTAACGACAACTTCAACCCAATAAAAAGTGGGTTTACAAAAATTTTTGTATAAATAGTCTAAAATTTTACTATGGGAAGTATTATATTAAAAACACTGATAAATAAAAGGCTATGTAAAAAATGTCTATAAAAAAACAGCTGAGTGAAGAACCAAACGAAGATAAAACAAAAGGCGTACTAACTTCAAGAACGATGGCTATGCCTGCAGATACTAATCCTGCTGGTGATATTTTTGGTGGCTGGGTTTTGGCTCAAATGGATATTGCTGCGGGTATTTCTGCCAGTCAAAGAGCTCAAGGGCGTGTTGTAACTGCAGCACTCGATAGTATGAGCTTTATCAGTCCTGTTAAAGTCGGTGATATCTTAGGTATCTATACCAGCATTATTAAGCTTGGCCGCACTTCAATGACTATTCATGTTGAAGCCTGGGTAAGACGTGATCGAATTGGTAACAGGGAAAAAGTCACTGAAGGGCAATTTACTTTTGTTGCTTTAGGTAAAGATGGAAACCCAACCCAATTGCCTGATGAGTCCAGCTTACCCAAGTATGTTCTAGAAAAGTAAATAAACGCTTAAGATAATTCATAGATAATAGCGCTTAGAAACTACCGTAATGTTTTGGATAGTTAATGCCGGGAACAAAAGATAAGCCAAAAGGATTTAACTCAACAGAAACCTCATTCATTAATTGTGGCAAAGGGTTTTGCTTGGATATCTTATAAAGTGTGACTTTACCTGAGTCATGAGCTGAATGAGTCAAACAGAGTATACCAGTTGTTACTTTATCAACCTCTCCATTAACAAATAGACTATGAGGTACTGCATAAGGGGTATCAACAGAACCTATAATACTATTAGTTTTTAGCTCAACTGCAAAAATACCACTCGCGCCACCGCCACTAATATTGGTGACATATAAAGTGTTATTTCGTGTTGAAATAGTCATGCCATGAGCACCAGGAATATCTAGCTTTTTAATTTCATTTAAATTGGAGCGATTTAAAATATGAACTGCATTGCCATCTTGGCTGGCGACGTAGAGTGGCTTATATTTTCTATTCAAAATAACATGGGGATCACCGCCAACTCTGGCTCGAGCAACTTCCTTAAAATTTCTTCGGCTGTACTTAACCACATAACCAGCATCGTCAGAAGTACCAATAATGGTTACATAAGCTGAATGACGATCAAGAATAACATCATGGGGCCTACCACCTAAAGCGATTAGGTCTTCAGGAATAGAAAGTGTTTTTATTAGTGAAAAATAATGTGTGTTAATGACACTTAAAGTATTATCAATATCATTAACTACCCAAAGTTGTTTACCTTTAGCCCACATATGAGAAACCCCCTTTCCAGTTGCAATCGTTGTAATAGGACTGTAGTCATAGGGATCAAAAACAACGACTCGATCATTTGCACGATCACCCACAAAAACCACATCAAGTGGTTTTGAATAAGCAATATACATAGGCTCTGGAATATTATCAGTTTGATTAAAGGGTAAAGTGATAGTGTCTTTTAATTGGTTAGTTGCAATATCAATAATCGACAAAGAGCCTGAGGCTCGATTAGCTACGGCAAACTGTCCATGCTTAGAAAAAACATAATCCAACAGTGAAAAATCTGGCTCAGCTTTTAATGAACCAAAAAAAGTAGTGCAAGCTAACAGCACTAAAAAATAATGAGTAATTTTTTTTCGCATAAA
>CAYPMT010000162.1:0-4518 GCA_964411875.1 uncultured Kangiellaceae bacterium | reverse complement strand
GATGACTATGAAAGTGAACTCAAGTCTAAAGGCTTCGTGATTGCCGACTTAGCTGCACGCAAAACATTAATTGAAAAACAAATTAATGAAATTACTACCGCATTAAAAGGCAAAGTTGATTTTGAGGCGGATGCAGATTTACTAGATGAAGTATCAGCACTAAATGAATGGCCAGTTGCACTAACTGGTAGCTTTGACGATGAGTTCTTAGAAATTCCAAGCGAAGCTGTTGTTACTTCAATGAAAGAACACCAAAAATATTTTCCAGTTTTTGATCAGTCAGGAAAATTAACTAAACACTTTATTACTGTAAGCAATATCGACAGCAAAGACATGTCGCAGGTGCGTGAAGGTAACGAACGTGTAATTCGCCCAAGACTAGCGGATGCGAAATTCTTTTGGCAGCAAGATAAAAAACAAACACTAGAAGCATTTAATAGTGGTTTAGCCGCCTTGGTTTATCATAAAAAACTAGGCAGCGTTCAAGACAAAGTAAATAGAGTAAAACAATTGGCAACGAGCATTGCAAAAAGTATGAATGCAAATGCTGATCAAGTTGCAAGAGCCGCAGAACTTGCAAAGGCTGATTTAAATACAGAGATGGTTGGCGAGTTTCCAAAGCTTCAAGGTGTAATGGGTAAATACTACGCTTTAGAGTCTAAAGAAGATGTCGCTGTGGCTGCTGCTATTGAAGATCATTACAAGCCGCGTTACTCAGGTGATGCATTGCCTCTATCAGCAGAAAGCCAGGCGCTAGCTTTGGCCGACCGCTTAGATACACTGGTAGGTATATTTGCTGCAGGTGAAAAACCATCAGGTGCGAAAGATCCGTACGGCTTACGTCGCGCGTCAATTGCAATCTTAAGAATTATTATTGATAAAGAATTAAACTTAGATTTAGAAACTTGTTTGCAAGAAAGTGCAAATCAGTTTGCATCTGAACTTAAAGCTGAGGCAGTTGTTAGTGATGTATTTGATTACATTATGTCGCGTTTAAAATCTGAATATCAACCAGAGTTCAGTCCACAACAAATTGACTCAGTTCTTTCTACACGCCCAACTAAGCCACTAGATTTTGAACAACGATTAAAAGCCGTTGCTGTATTCAGTAAAATGCCAGAGGCAGAAAGTTTATCGGCGGCTAATAAACGTATCGGTAACTTATTGAAAAAGGCCGGCGACAAACAAGCTTCAGCAGTTAGCGAAAGTTTATTTGAAGAAGAGGCTGAAAAAGTTTTATACGCACAGCTGCAAAAAGTATTGCCCGAAGTTGATACTTTGTCGGAGTCTGGCGACTATGAAAAATCACTGTCATTGTTGTCTACATTAAAAGACAAAGTCGATAGCTATTTTGATTCGGTAATGGTTATGGCCGATGATGAAAAGGTAAAACAAAATCGCTTAGCAACATTAGCTAGCCTACATAAAGCATTTGTTAAAATTGCTGACATAGCGAAACTGCAAAAGTAATGAAGTTAGTTCAAGCTGTTCGCTCAGGAATATTCTTGTGTATGTTTGCTTTGTATACATTTATATTTTCTATATTAATCATGCTTACATCGTGGATGCCTGAACGAGTTCCGCAGTTTTTAGTGACAGCTTGGTCGAATGTTACTTTATGTTCTTTAAAAGTAATTTGTGGATTGAGTTATAAAGTAAATGGTTTCGATAAATTTAAGGCCGCTCAGAAAGAGCATGGTGGAATCGTTTTGATGTCGAAACATGAGTCGACATTAGAAACTATTATTTTTCAATCATTGTTACAAGCTAAAGCAGCCTTTATAGTAAAAAAAGAATTACTTAGTATTCCATTTTACGGATGGGCCTTTAAAGTATTTAAGCCTATTGCCATAGATAGAAATAATAAGTCCGGTGCAATGGAGCAAATAATAGATCAGGGTAGTGCTGCTTTAAAGTCAGGACGGCCCGTGCTTATTTTTCCTGAAGGCACACGCATGCCTCACGGTACAAAAACCGTAGTTAAAAGAGGCGGTGTGATGTTGGCGCAAGAGGCTAAAGCGATGATTATGCCTGTTGCAATTAATACGGGTTTATTTTGGGGAAGGGGTCAATTTATAAAATCGACAGGTGAAACCACTTTGAGCTTCTGCGAACTTATTGATCCAAGTGATAAAGAGATAAAAGACTTACAACTTGAAATAGCGCAAGTAATTGATCAAGAAATAGCCACATTTTAGTCATTTAAGCCTATTAAATTCCCAAACTGTGACCGAGTGCCGTTGTTTGCCGACAGAAGGTCTGGAATATTACTATTGCTGGGCATATACTAAATTCCAGAAATCACCAAAAGGCTAAGTATGAAACTTATCATTAAAACATTTGCATTAGTAACTTTACTCGCTGCGCCATTTTTTGCTCAAGCGGAAGAAACGTTTAATGAATGGTGTTTGAAAGATAAGCTCTTATGTAGCTCTCTGATTAATACTTGTGAATCTAGCAGTCAAATCAACTGTGATGAATTAACAAAAAGAGTTAGAGCAGGTGAAGGTTTCGACTTGGATGAGACAGCCAAGAAATAGTAATTCATTCCCCCTCCCAAAGTTATATTTTAGCCAGCGCAATACGAAGCTGGCTTTTTTTTGCCTGTAACTTTTACTATTCGGCATTAGTATTAAGGTCTATATTCACTATATAAGAGTCGTGTATAGTTTGCCTATGAGAACAAAAATTAGTCAAAGAATTATCTTGTTAATAATACTCAGTATTATGAGCATAGCTGTGGTTGGCTACATTGTAAAAGTTAGGGCTATTGGTGATGCATATACCAGCTTAGAAAAAGCTATTAATATTCAATCAATAAATATAGATACTTACACGAGCAAATATGGTGTGGCCGCCGCTTTGTTGGCGGAACGGAAAAATATTATTGACTACTTTGCCAATAAAGCAGACCCCAAAGGTGTACTAAGTACCATAACTAGGTCAACACAATTAACGGGGGCAAAAAATATTTGGTTAGTTGATCTTGATGGTGATGTATTGGTCAGTACAAATGAAGATATTTTAAATTTAAATGTTAAAAATAAAAAATACTTTCAAGCGGGGGGTGAAGGTCGTTTAGGTAGGGAGACAATTGCGCAAGGCGTTAAAGCTCGATCATATATTTTTGCATCTTCTGTTTTTTATAAAACAAAAGTCATCGGCATGGTGGTGATAGAAATAAACCTGGACTGGCTCGAACAAAATTGGGCAGTTGAATTAGGCCCATTAATGGCGATAACTGATGAAAGCATATTTTTATCAAATGTTCATAAGTGGCGTTTTAAAAAAATAGCGGACAGCAAATCAAAACTGCCAGTTGAAGAAATACTGTTTTATAAGAAAGATAGTAAAGCCCCTATTATTTTTATTGAAGGGGAAGAGTATTTAATTCAAGAAAAATACTCGCCATTAGTGGAATGGTCTCTACTTTTATTAAAGCCTTACGCACCTATTAAAGATGATATTAAATTCGCCATACTCACATGGACCTTGTTGTTGTTATTTGCTTGGTTAATTTATTGGGTTATATATCAGAACAACAGAAGGGGCGAAGAAAAAAGTCGACAGCAAATTGAATTTTCAAACTTGTTAGAGAAAAAAGTTGATAAGCGTACAGAAGAGCTTATTGATACTAATATAATATTAGAACTAGAAATTGATGAGAGAAAACGAGCAGAGCAAGATTTACGTAAAGCGCAAGACGAATTAATTCAAGCTGCAAAAATGGCATTAATAGGGCAGATGTCTACAGAGTTGGCGCATGAATATAATCAGCCAATTTCAGCGATAAAGTTTTATGCTGAAAATGTTGATGCACTTATGCAAAGCGAGCAGTACGATGATGTAAAAGATAATATGGCGCGTATTAGTTTGTTGACTGAGCGCATGTCAAAGCTAACAAGTACGCTACGAACATTTGCGCACAAGCCAGGTGAAAAATTAAAAAGAGTTAATCTAGTATCAGTGATTGATGAAGTCATTGTTTTAATGCAGCCTCGATCTCAGAAAGAGCAAGTGCAGCTTGAGCTCATTGCAGGCAGTGAAGATGTACATGTAAAAGCAGGGCATACTCGCTTAGTACAAGTTATATCAAATATTGTGACAAACGCTTTTGATGCCTTAAAGGAAACTGATAATAAAAAAATTGAAATTCATTGGAAGGCAGAAAATGGCAATGCGGAAATACGCATCAAAGATACAGGGCTGGGTATTGATGATAATATTAAAGAAAAAGTATTCGACGCTTTTTATTCAACAAAAGATTCAGGAAATGGTTTAGGCTTAGGTTTGTTTATTGTATCTAACATTGTGAAAGACTTTAGTGGAAAGCTAGAGCTAGTAGACGAGCAGGGTTACGGTACCGTTTTCTTAATCCGTATACCGTTAGATAGTAATCTAGCCTTTGATAAAACAAGCAAAACCAGCGAGTAAGCTTAGTTGTTAGAATCCAGCCCAAAAATTATATTAGTTGATGATGAAGAAGATTTTCGTCATGCACTTAAACAAAGCCTCATC
>CAYPMT010000161.1:0-4642 GCA_964411875.1 uncultured Kangiellaceae bacterium | reverse complement strand
CGCATTAGCCCTGTTGAAATTGATAAACAAAAAAAGCGCTTTAAAAATGGTGCCATTAGGACCGATGCCGAACGTTATGGCTATGCTATTTTTATGATACGCGCTGAAAATTTTTCTATTGCAGAAACAGTTTTAAATGAGCTGCACCAGAAAGATCCTAACCAAGCTAGTTATGCCATCGCCATTGCTCAGCTAGACATTCACCGTAAAACACCTAAAAACTCAATTAGTCGTATTGAAAAACTTCTCTACCAATCACCTGGCAACTTGGCACTTGTTGAAACCTTAAGCGAACTTCTACTCGCCAATGAACAAGCGGCAGAAACGCGAGAACTTCTCTTGAAGAATATTCATATGACTAAACATGCACCCTACTTGCTTAAATTACTAGCCTCAGCGCAAGAAGCTTCCGGCCATCGACTTGAAGCTTTTGAAAGTGAAGGAAACTATTTATTGGCTATGGGGGATTTACAAGGCGCCATTAATCAATTAAAACAAGCGCTCAACAAGCATACCAAAGATCCCTATGCCCGACAGCGGATTAATGCAAAAATTAATAATATCGAAGAAGTGATGCATCAAAGAAGTTTGCGGCGTTGATAACTTACTAATAATAGTTGAGGTATAGCGTGTCCAGTTCCTTGTTAGGTGAGGTTCTGAGTGACACAAGTCGGTTGTTCAAACGAAAGTCAGTACGTTACTCAAAACCATGAGATTAGGGTTACCTAAGCGAGTGACGTTTCATTCAGACCAAAGCCGTCAATATAGGAACAAATTATATAAAAAGCATCTCACTCGTTATCAAATGACTCAAAGCTTAAGTCATCGAAGCAATTGCTGAGGTAATGGCTATAGAGCAATTTTTTAGACATTATAAGTCAGAATGGAGCCTGAGTATGCTTACATGAGTTTTACGCCAGGCTCAAAAAAATATTAGCTATTATATTCATTATTTACAATTGTGGGAGAGTACACAGTTACAACCAGTATTTGGCTCCAGCATTAGCTGAAGCCATTTAATCTGCCTTTGGTGCAAAAAATTTGATTTATTCTGGCCAGGTAAACTCATAAGTGCCATAGCAGTGGGTTCCTAGATATAATTTACCTGGTTGTTTTGCAAGTACGTTAATATCCGTTGTTGGTAGCGGGTTATCTGGGAACTCTTCATTATAAACCTTAAGTTCTTGCCATTTTGAGTCTCTCCAATCAGAAAAAGAAATTCTCAATAATCCTCTCCATTTATCACTAATATAGTAATAACCATCTTGTCTGATAATATCACTAATAAATTTTAAGGGAGTATTAGTATTTATTTCTGGCCTTTTTGAAAAATCGACACTCCAATCTTCTCCATCAAATGATATTTTGTGAATCTCATTATAAGTGCGAGTTTTATTATTGATTTTTTCATTGGATGTTGTAACAACTAAGTATGAGTCTGCAGTTATGTTGCGAACTCTTACGACATTCCAATCTTTAGTGATAGAAATTCTACTAATATTAGTTCCACCATCAATTGAAGCATATACTCCTTGTTCAGTACCAATAACAAGGGTTGACACGAAGTTATCTGGTTGGGTTGGATTATCTGGTGGAACAGGAGTATTTCGGATGTTTGAAGCCATACTAACCGCCTTTAGCGGAACAGTATTACCATCTTTGTCTTTTTGAGTAAAAGTTTCAACTATATTCCATTTATAAACATTAACAAGCTGATCTACTGGGATTGTATCAATACGCTTTCTAATTAATTGCCACATATTATTATTATTTTTAACCAGTGCATAAATTGTTTCTTTTAAATCCTGCTGCTTATCTTGAAGTCGAGCAAAGCTCAGATCTCTCACTTGGACAACATCTTTTAAGTTTTCACTTGTATGATCGCCAATAGCTATCGCTGGATTATTTTGACCATTCTCAGTTGAAGCCTCTTTGATACTTTTATCTGTTTCATGCAGCAAAAAAGAAATCTCACCATTTATAACTCTAGAACTAATTGCTCTGGTTTTATCGTAATTGCTCTCTATTGCATGAGCTTTTCCACCCATACTTATCGGTTCAAAGCCATTAACTTGGTTATCAGTGCTGCGGTAAAGATCTTCTGCATAGCCAGCCCAATCAGCAATAGCTACATACATTCGCTTATTTTCATTAGTATCTTTTATAAAGTCGATATCATGAACAACCGTAAAATCTGAGTCGCCTTTACTATTCCAACTATTACCTTCAATACTTTTATTCGAATTAACTATAGAGACTGCAGATGTAGGATTATAATCTTGTAACAATAATCTATTATTTTCATCCATTAGTGGTTTTATTACGCGATAAACTGTTCCATGATTCATTCCTGTTGCATAAAGAACCTTATTTTCTACAGATAAATACTTGCAAGCAAAAAGCGAAAAGGGTGTCCAAGGAATTCCTTTTTGTTCCGGAGAGTTATCATCGTTATTGATTATTATCTTCATCTCTCCATGGTCATAAGCAAATAAACCACCTCTGTTTTGACCATTGCAAAGCCAAACTATCCCTGGCGTCTGAGGATCTTGAACAGCTTGATACATTCGATAAATAGAAGTACCAGGTTCTTGACCTGACGGCCAAGAAACGGCCTTCCAATTGGCATCTTCATCGTCTGGATCATCAGGCAGGTCTGTAAGCACTCCTACTCTATGTGTATATACGCTTCCAGACAAAACTGTTTCTTTAGAAATATTATTTTCATCTAAAGTCACTAATACATGGTGTTCGCCATTTTCGTCTTCTACTGCTGCAAGGGAACGAGCATTTAGGTTTTCGTTACCACCTGCATCAACGAGACCATTATTAACCGAAACAAAACTCAACTGATCTATTGTTTTATTACCAGCAAACCGTTGACTACTCCTAAAAACACCTTGATCTGTTGCGATATACATATAATGAAGGTTAGGACTCGCTTTTGTATTGACAATTAATATTGACAAAATACTGGCATCTTCTTTAGTTAGGCTGCCATCTTGCTCTATTGTATCTGGGAACAGATCATGTACTTTTATATCTGTAGGGTTGGGCTGTCCTTCGAGAACCTTTAGCTCCACCTTACCATTCTCTTTTTTAAGTTCGATTTCGCCATAAAGTTTATCGTCATCAGATATATCAAATGAAATTAGTACGCCATAATCTTTTAGATGTGGGTCTGGAATACCTTTTTCAGTTTCTGGTGTAGGGTTTGCTTTATTAATTCCTCGGTGTCGCATATGGATTGAACCTGTGCCAATGTATAGTATATTTTTGCGAGGGTCTGCATAGAGAGTTGAAATTGTTACTTGATTAGTTAATTTTAAAAAGTTTTCCCAGATCCAGCCAGAGTCAGTTGCATTTCTCACTTTCCTATAAACTTCGCCTTGTTTAGTAGCAACATAAAGTGCCTCATTAACATAAGTTAAGGCTCTTATTGAATCATAAGCCAGACCTGTTCCAGGTAAGGGTGCAGCTTCGAATTTTGATAACTTAGTTTGGTGAAAATGTTTAGCATGGCGTACACCGCCACAATCAACCGCAACTGTTAGCTCTTTACTTTCAGCGTCAAAAATAATACCTGATGGTGAGCCTCCTCCACCAACAGAAACACTGTTAATTTCTGAATAAGATGTTGTAGAAAAAAGTAATAGTGAGCAGATTAGTGAATAAGTAAATTTTAATTTTTGGCAATTCATTGTAGAGCCTCCCTTAAATTAATATGTCAAATATAAACTTGCAACAAATACTGTAAACTCATTAGTAAAAATTGAGTTTATTCCGTTAATACAAGCATCACCTAGCATTTAACCATTTAACGCTTATTTTTGGAAGTATTGTATAAGAACAATGTTGATATAAGTCATAATACTAGTGAAAATAGAAACCAATACATAAAGTTGTCCAATTTAATTATTGGTTGCCTGATGCAAATGATAGGCTTCCAAGTAGTTAGATGAAATCCCTATGTTTTTTCTACTTGAGCGTAATAATATTTTCATTAACCGAGAGCAAGCATTTGAAAGAAACGTTTCTAGCGATGTGGTGGTCAAGTTTTTTCACACCAAAAGAAGCGGAATGCTCCCCAAATTTTAAGCCACTTGTTGAGTCATAAATCAATTTAAACAAGCGCTCAACAAGCATACCAAAGATCCCTATGCCCGACAGCGGATTAATGCAAAAATTAATAATATCGAAGAAGTGATGCATCAAAGAAGTTTGCGTCGTTAAACACCAGAAAAACTAAACCCGAATATCAATCCCGACTAATCGGTCCAACTCTTCTCGTTGAATCATTTGCTGGTTAACTTGATAGCGTGTTTCAGGCCGTTGAAAACCGGGTTGTTGTTGAACAAAACTACGCCGGCGATCAACTAAAGGCGATTGTACCGAGTTATTCTCTACTTTGATAACTTTTGGAAAAACCGAACTGTTATCTTTTTGTTGAGAAAAATGTTCAGCGCTAACTCTCTCAACCTGTGAAACTTGGGAAACTTGGGAAACCGATGATGCTGGTTGAGAATCAACCAATCCACGCGCATCGCCCCTGCCCTGAGGGGCACGAGCAAGAGAGGATGAATTGGATATTAGATTAATCATGGTTAGGGATTATAATCTCAGATAAAGATTTTTACTAGCC
>CAYPMT010000160.1:0-4772 GCA_964411875.1 uncultured Kangiellaceae bacterium | reverse complement strand
GTTGCCAGTGAAAAAGATGATCGTGGTGATAAGATTCGTTCAGCAATTAATATTTATGATTACAATTATCAAAGTTCAAGCTACCCAACATTAGCTTCTGTTAATCGTGAAACTGGTGTGCCAATTCCTTGGTCAGCTTTATCGGGTTTATCATCAGATCCACAACAGGATAATATTCTCTATTCAACTGAAGATAGTGCTTACGATTCTAATCGTATTTTCAAAATTGATGTTAGCGAAACACCGGCTCGTTTAGTTGAAGAAGTCATGATCAAAGATAGCAATGATGTTTTTGCGGCTGTACCCGCTGAAGCATTAGCTGATGAATCGGTTGATAATGATGACGCTACACGTATTAATGTCTTTGATGTTGCTGATAGAGCAGCGATGATTAACGATGACAAAACCGTTAACATTGATCCAGAAGGTATTGCAAAAGCATCTGATGGTGGTTTTTGGGTAGCTTCAGAAGGTAATGGTACTGCTGGTGATAGCGATCGGCCAATTAACTCACGTAACTTTATTTTCAAAACTGACAGTGATGGTGTTATTGAGCAAGTGATCAGTTTGCCTGAAGAATTAAATGACATTCAATTACGCTTTGGTTTTGAAGGTGTTGCTGAATATGATGGTAAAGTTTACGTTGCTTTCCAACGAGCTTGGAACGGTGAAGACAATCCACGTATTGGTATCTATGATTTAGCTAATCAAACTTGGGAGTTTGTTTTCTATCCATTAGAAGCACCTGCTTCTCAAAATGGTGGTTGGGTTGGATTATCTGACTTAACAACAATTGCCAACGGTTACTTTTTTGTCCTTGAAAGAGATAACCAAGGTGGCCCTGATGCAGCGATTAAACGAATTTATTTAATTGACTTATCATCGGTGGTTGCTGACTCAACAATTCCAAAGGTATTAGCTCGTGACTTAATGGATGACTTAAAACAACCGGGTGGTTTGACCTATGAAAAAGTTGAGGGAAGTGCAGTGATGTCTAATGGTGAGGTTTATATTGTTAACGACAACGATGGTGTTGATGATAACAGTGGTGAAACTCAGCTAATTAACTTAGGTACAAGCATTGCAAGAGAATTATTAACTGAATAGTTAAATCATGTTCATCTTATTAAAGGCTCCCAGGGGAGCCTTTTTTTAACTTAAAAACTTAGTTTTTTATTTCGGAAGTTGTATTTTTTGTTTTTTAGGATTAACTTTAAATAAACCCACAATGTGGCCAATGTTTTGTACTTTTATTGATTTGGTACTTTTCAGGATGCTATCCAATATTTCCTGACGCTCTTCTTTATCTTGAGCTCTGATTTTCACTTTGATCAGTTCATGAGACTCTAATGCCAAGTTAATTTCGCTGAGTACGTTATCTGTTAAGCCTTTTTCACCAATCATAACGACAGGTTTTAGTTTATGGGCTAATTGACGAAGGTGACGAATTTGCGAGTTTGTTAAATTATTCATAAGTAAAATTAATTCGATTCAGATAGAATGGGCATAGTATACCCTATGTCTTTCAAAATGCAGCTTGAAGCTTGAAAGTATAAGGCAAAAGTATAGGGTATAAGTCAATTGGTTATCAATGAACAGGAAAAATGGCAAAAAGTAAAAGTAGTAAAAATTGGTTAAAAGAACACTTTGATGATCCTTATGTTAAGCGAGCACAGGACGAAGGCGTGCGTTCAAGAGCTGTTTATAAGCTTGAGGAAATCGACCAAAAAGATCGATTAATTCGAGCCGATTCTTTTGTCATTGATTTAGGCGCTGCACCTGGCGGTTGGTCTGAGTATGTCGCTAAAAAAATTAGCCAAAAAGGGCGAGTGATAGCCACAGACATTCTACCGATGGATAATTTGCCAGGGGTCGATTTTATCCAAGGCGACTTTAGAGAGGATGAGGTTCTAGCATCAATTTTAGAAAGCGTTAATAATCAAGCTGTGGACCTTGTAATTTCCGATATGGCGCCCAATATAAGTGGAGTAGATGCGATTGACCAGCCCGCTTCTATGTATTTAGTGGAATTAGCATTAGATTTGGCTTGTCAGACGCTGAAGCCTGGTGGGACCTTATTAGTTAAAGCTTTTCAGGGAGAGGGGTTTGATTCCTTTAAACAGACGATTAAATCGAGCTTCCAGCAGGTTAAAGTGCGTAAGCCTAAAGCTTCTCGGCCAAGGTCTCGAGAGGTTTATTTACTTGGTGTGGGCTTTATTGGCTAGTGTTTATAGCCATTATTATCTATTATTGAAATAAGATAGTGTTGAAGTATTGAATTAAGCTATTGCTTCTAACTACCTTAGCTTTTTGATTTTGTTGAGTTTTTAGGTAGTGTTGGCAATCAATTTAGATAAATTTTGATACAAATATAGTTAGTATTTATTTTTATCCTGTCGATAACTCATTGATAATAGGCTTAGTTAGCTTAAATTATCATTGACCTTTAAGTTGTTATGGTTAGGTATGAGCTTTTAAATTTGGAGATAATCCGTTGAACGATGTAACTAAAAATATTTTCCTTTGGATCATTATTGCATTAGTCCTAGTTTCAGTATTTAGGAATTTTGATGCTGTTAAGATGCAATCCTCAGAAATGTCCTTTTCTGAAGTCATGAAACAAATTGAAAGAAAGACGGTTACTGATATTAAAGTGAATCCTCAGACACTTGAAATGACTGCGATAGTTAATGGTACCGAGATAAAAAGCCAAATACCTATTGGTGCTCAGGAATTATTAGCTCAAAAAGCTTTAGAAAATCAGATACCCTATACCGGTCAAAAACCAGAAGGTGAAAGTATTCTTCTGCAAATTTTTGTTTCCTTATTACCCATTTTACTTTTGGTCGGTATTTTTATTTACTTTATGCGTCAAATGCAAGGTGGTGGTAAAGGTGGTGCAATGAGCTTTGGTAAAAGCAAAGCCAGGCTTTTAAGTGAAGATCAAATCAAAACAACTTTTGCCGATGTGGCCGGTTGTGAAGAAGCCAAAGAAGAAGTTTCTGAATTAGTCGACTTTTTACGAGAGCCAGGAAAATTTCAAAAACTCGGTGGTAAGATTCCTCGCGGTGTATTAATGGTAGGTCCACCGGGTACTGGTAAAACTTTATTAGCTAAAGCGATTTCTGGTGAGGCTAAAGTGCCTTTCTTCACTATATCTGGTTCTGATTTTGTTGAAATGTTTGTCGGGGTTGGTGCTTCACGTGTACGTGATATGTTTGCTGAAGCTAAAAAGAATGCACCTTGTATTATCTTTATTGATGAGATTGATGCAGTTGGTCGTCATCGTGGCGCGGGTCTTGGTGGTGGTCATGATGAAAGGGAACAAACATTAAATCAGTTATTGGTTGAAATGGATGGTTTTGATGGTGGTGAAGGTGTGATTGTTATCGCTGCAACTAATAGACCCGATGTGCTTGATCCAGCCTTGTTAAGACCCGGTCGTTTTGATCGACAAGTTACTGTTGGTCTGCCTGATATTAAAGGTCGTGAGCAAATTATTAAAGTTCATATGAGAAAAGTACCTTTAGCCGATGACGTTGACGCTAATGCGATTGCTCGTGGAACGCCAGGCTTCTCTGGTGCTGACTTAGCTAACTTAGTTAATGAAGCGGCTTTATTTGCGGCCAAGGCAAATAGTCGTACAGTTGGCCAAGAGTTTTTTGAAAAAGCTAAAGATAAAATCTTGATGGGAACTGAACGTCGCTCTATGGTGATGGATGAAGAAGAAAAACTGAATACCGCGTGGCATGAAGCTGGTCATGCTATTGTGGGTCGTTTAGTGCCTAGTCATGATCCAGTTTACAAAGTTTCAATTATTCCTCGTGGCCGAGCGCTTGGTGTGACTATGTACTTGCCAGAAAAAGATCGTTTTAGTCACAGTAAAGAATATTTGGAAAGTAATTTATCGTCACTCTATGGCGGTCGAATTGCTGAAGAAATGTTAAATGGCCCCGAAAAAGTTACTACAGGTGCTTCTAACGATATTGAACGTGCGACAGATATTGCTCGCAACATGATTACTCAATGGGGCTTTTCAGACAAGCTTGGTCCATTAACTTATGCTGAAAATGAAGGCGAAGTTTTTCTTGGGCGTTCAGTGACTAAGACTAAACATGTTTCTGATGACACAGCTCAAATGATTGATCAAGAAATAAAAGAGTTGATTGATAAAAATTATAAAAGAGCTGAAAGATTACTTCATGAACACCGGGATAAGCTTGAGCTTATGGCGGATGCATTAATGAAGTATGAAACTATTGATGCTAAGCAAATTGATGAGATTATGGCAGGTAAAGATCCTAAGCCACCAGAAGGTTGGAATGATGATGATAAACCCTCTAAGCCAAGCGCCAAAGCTTCTAGCGACGAAAAAAAGGATGACAAGCCTGCAGGTTCTTCACCCATTGGTGGTGCTGCTGAACAACCTTAGTTTTTAGCTTTTATTAATAAGATTATCAAGGGTATCATTTCGATACCCTTTTTCTTTTTTCAAGAAAGTGATAAATTAAAACTTATTTCTTTATAGTCATCAAAATTATTAACTCTAGAGCAGCTTATGAAGCTACAAGATTTTAGACGAGAATATCAAAAGAAAAAATTATCTCGTGAACAATTGAATCCTGAACCGATTAAACAACTTAAGTCATGGTTATCAGAAGCCGAGAATTTAGAGTTTATCGATCACTCGGCCATGACAGTCGCAACAGTTAATGCCGATGGTCAGCCGAGTCAACGCGTGGTTTTACTTAAACAGCTAGATGAAAAAGGTT
>CAYPMT010000159.1:0-4850 GCA_964411875.1 uncultured Kangiellaceae bacterium | reverse complement strand
AGCATATCCCATAAACTAAAACCTCGATTAGGAATATAGTGTTGGGCAACTTCAATTCCAATGCCTAATAATGTTGATAATAGAATCGCCCACTTAAACGATATGCCTGCAAAAGCCATACAAAAAATAAAAGAAAAGCCAGCAAAAGCAATTAAATGAAAAAGTTTATCGATATGCTGGATTGATAGGGCGGTGTTGGGCAATTGAGGTGTTAAGGTGAGCCCGAGTAGCAGCAAAAGAACTAGCCAAAAAATAATTCGCCAAGTTGATTGATACCGAGTTTCTACAAAAAAATCTTTTAACATCAAATTGTAATTATGAATTAACTTCAATTGAAGCCGATATTACTTGATTGAATTTAGAATAACTACTCTTAATTGGTTATTCGTTTATTAAAAGAGGCTCTAGATATTGCCATACAGTTTGCATAATCAGAGGTTGTGCTGAAGCATTAGGATGGATGCCATCAGCTTGCATGTAGTTAGGTTTGGTTGCCACTTTTTCAAGAATAAAAGGTATTAAAGCGACCGAGTGTTTTTCAGACAGGTCACTGTATATTTCTGTAAATTTTTCGGTGTAGGTTTTTCCATAATTAGGTGGGATTTTAATGCCTGCCAGTAAGACTTGAGAGCCATGTTCTTGACTCATTTGAACCATTTTACTGAGGTTGTTTTTTGTTGTATTGATATTAAATCCACGTAGCCCATCATTACCACCCAGTTCAATAAGAACAATATCAGGCTGATGCTTTTTAAGCTGTTTTTCTAGACGTAGCAAGCCATTAGATGTGGTTTCGCCGCTGATACTCGCATTAACTACTTTTATTGAGTAGTTATTTTCATCCATGGATTGTTGCAGTAAACTAACCCAACCCTTCTCTACAGGCATATTGTAAGCTGAACTTAATGAGTCACCAAAAATGAGTAGGGTTTGGTTGTTATTTTCAAGCGAGTCGTTATTTTGGGCATAAATTGTTACAAATAAGACACTTGAAAAGAGTAATAGCAGGCCATATAAGTAATGTTTCATAATAAGTAATACTTTGTGAGCGCTCAAATAGATTCTAAGGTAATCTAGATAGGCTTTAATTTGATGAAAGCGTTCATTAATCAACCAATAAAAATCAACTAATAGAGCTTTTATGCTAACAGTTAATCATCTAGGAAAAAAGGTTTCAACTAAAGATTATCAATTGGATATTTTGCAGAACATCTCTTTTGAAGTTAAACAAGGTGAAAGTCTTTCTATTATCGGTGAATCAGGTTCAGGCAAAACAACCTTATTAGGTTTGTTAGCTGGATTAGATAAGCCTACAGAAGGAACGGTTGAATTTCAAAAGGCATCTATTTTTGACTTGTCAGAAGATGAAAGAACTTTATTACGTAAAGATTATTTAGGATTTATCTTTCAAAATTTTCAATTAATTGATGGTTTAACGGCGCTTGAAAATGTTGCTATGCCACTTGAGTTAAAAGATGATCCTGAGGCTTTAAGCAAAGCAGAAAAAATCTGTGAGCAAGTTGGGCTTGCTCATCGTTTAAATCATTACCCCAACCAACTATCTGGGGGAGAGCAGCAGCGAGTAGCTATAGCTCGAGCTTTTGTGAGTAAACCTAAATTATTATTAGCTGATGAGCCAACGGGAAATTTAGATACAACCACTGGCGAAAAAATTGTTCAATTAATGTTTGAGCTAAACCAAACGTTTAATACCACTTTAGTTTTAGTGACGCATGATAAGAAGCTCGCCAAAATGTGTGATCAATCAATCACGCTAAGTGGTGGCAAACTTATCAATCAACAGATGAATCGTTAAATCCTCTGATTATTGTAATAAATATGTTATTAGCAAAAATAGCCTACAAAATTTTCAAGCGAGATTACAAACGTGGTGATTTGTTTGTCTTGTTGTTAAGTATGTTAATTGCTATGGCTTCGGTTAGTTCTATCCATTTAGTTATTAACCGCATTGAAATAGCAACCGTGACAGAAGTCGCTGATGTACTCGGTGCTGATTTAGTGATTACCTCACCCAAACCGATAGAGCCCAAATGGTTATCGCTTGCTAATGAGTTAAACCTAACACAGGCTCAGAGCGTTGAGTTTAGTAGTGTGCTAGTTGTTAATGAGAAAATGCAACTGTCGATTATTAAGGCCGTATCTGAGAGCTTTCCTTTAAAAGGTCAATTAGAAATTGTTGACAATTTGAACGCTAAGACTATGAACAAACAAGGAGGGCCAGAGCAAGGAGCAGTTTGGTTAGAACCGAGGCTTTATCACCAACTTGGTTTACAAGGTCAGCCCTCAATTGAAGTCGGCTATACCCAGCTTAAAGTTTCATCACAGTTAACCAAACAACCGGAGCAGGGCACTAGTCTTTTTAATGTTGCGCCAACAGCGGTGATTAACTTAAAAGATTTAGATAAAACTCAAATTGTTCAGCCTGGCAGTCGAGTGAATTACCGTTATTTGTTTGCGGGAGAGCCTAGGATAATCAAGCAGTTTCAGGAAAAAATTGCGGATGATATTGACGTTAGTCAGCGAATTGTTTCCGTTTATGATGAATCACCATTAGCTGGTTCAGCTTTGAAAAGAAGTAAAAAATTTATGGGGTTAGCCAGTTTATTAACGATTCTTTTGCTGGCTATAGCTATTGCCTTGTCAATTAATCGTTATGTGACTAAACAGTTTGACACTACGGCTTTAATGCGCTGTTTTGGTATGACTAATCGACAAGTTCTAGTCATTTTTTGCTATTTATTATTAATGGTTTGTTTATTAGGTATAAGTTTAGGTTGTTTGTTTGGTTTTATGGCCCAGGAAGCTCTTATTTGGATACTAGCTGACTTTTTTCAAGAAGCGCTACCACCAGCTGATCTAATTACGCTTTGGTTACCTGTGAGCGTCAGTGTGATTTTGTTATTTGGTTTATCATTACCTTCGTTATTTCGTATTCAGCAGGTTCCACCGGTTAGGGTATTACGTCGCCAATTGGAACCACTTAAGTTAAGTAGTTGGTTAATTTATGGTTTATCCGCAGGCGTATTTTTTATTGTCATGTGGTTACAAATTGGTGATATAAGACTTCTGAGTGGTGTTTTTCTTGGACTAGTAGTTATCGCGTTAATTTTTTTATTGATTGCTACATTAATACTTGTATTGATCAAGCGAGTTAAATTCAATTATTCACCGGCAATTAATTTTAGTCTAGGTCAATTGCAAGCTAATCGTGGTGTGACATTATTGCACTTACTGGCTTTTGCTTTGACTCTGTTTGTGATGGTTTTGATTATATTGATTCGAACTGAATTACTAGATAAGTGGGGGAAAAGTTTAGATGCGAATATTCCAAACCATTTTTTAGTTAACGTCAAACCGAATGAAGTTGAACCAATAAAGGAGCTATTTGCTCAAAGGAATATTCAAATTTCTGAGTTGTATCCAATGGTTCGTGGTCGAATTGTTGGTATCAATGGTGAGTCAACTAAAGCCGCAGTTTCGCCAGAAGGGCAGAGTCATAACTCATTACGTAGAGAATTGAATATGACCTGGACATCTGTGTTACCGCAAGGCAATGAAGTCGTCGAGGGTCAATGGTTTATCCCTAAGTCAAAACCATTAAGTATATCTATTGAAGAAGTGATGGCGGATAAACTTAACCTTAAGATTGGTGATCAACTTGATTTTATGATTGGCTCACAAGCTTGGAGTGCGACTATCTCAAATATTCGTAGTATTGATTGGCAAACTTTTAGTCCTAATTTTTATATTATTGCAACGCCAGGCTCACTTGATGATTTTGCAGCAACCTATATTACGAGCTTTTTTCTACCTGAGGAACAAAAATCACTGCTTTTTGAATTAGTCAAAAATTATCCGAGCGTTACTTTAGTTGACCTAGCTAAAATTTTACAAGAAATACAAACAATTATTGGAAAGCTTGCTAAAGCCATAGAATTTATTATGATTTTTGTGATTATCGCTGGCTTAGCGCTATTAAAATCGACTATGGAACATAGCTTTGATACTAAATATAAACAGTCAGCTATTTTGAGGACACTTGGTGCAAGTAAACGTTTTATTAATCAAAGTTTTCGTTTTGAATATATTTGGCTCGCTCTTTTAACTGCCTTAATGGTTTTAGGCATGATTGAACTAGTGACTTACTATTTGTATCAACAGGTGTTTGAAATTAGCTATGAGTTTCATTGGATGCTTTGGTTATCAGTACCACCTATAACCATTACTTTAATGTTGATGGGATCTTGGTACGGCGTGAGTAAAATAACTCAGGCTGAGCCTCTCAGTTTAATTCGTCAGAATTAGTCACTATTGTTGAAAAGCGAGCTTAAAATTTATTATTGGCTGAGTTTTATCATCACTTTATGGTTAGTTTTTATTCCAATTTAAATAAAAATCCACAAATTAACAAAAATTTTATTGCCATTTTCTTGAGTTTACTTTCAAATAGGCTCATATTTTGTTGAGCCAAGTTAGAATTTTTAATTATCAGGCTTGACTTTAAACGGGCTTTTAATCTTAAAATAAGACAGGCTGTTAGTAGAAAAATTAGTTCTGGTTGATTTTTTTAACTAACTAACCTATTGTTTTTAAAAAAATTGTCGATACTTTAATGAAAATAAGAAGAAGTAATTCATGGGAAAATCATTAGTTATTGTTGAGTCACCGGCGAAAGCCAAGACGATTAACAAATACTTAGGCAAAGACTTTATTGTTAAGTCTAGTGTGGGGCATGTGCGTGATTTGCCTACAAAAGTTGACTCTAAACCCGTTGATCCGAAAGAAAGAGCTAAAAAAGCAGCGGCTACCCGTAAGCTTTCGCCTGAAGC
>CAYPMT010000158.1:0-4868 GCA_964411875.1 uncultured Kangiellaceae bacterium | reverse complement strand
TTAAGTAATTTGTTTGATTTCAATTTCAAAAACCACATCTTTGCCCGCTAAGGGATGATTAAAATCCACTTTAACAGAACTTGCTTGCACTTCTCGAATAATACCTGGTAGTGCTCCGCCATTCGGCTGTTCAAAAGAGACAATAGCACCTTTTTCTAGTTTAATATCTTGCGGAAAACGGTCAATATCCATAAAGTGAATTTGATCCGGCTGAGACTCACCAAAAGCCTCTTTTGCTTCTAGCTCAAAGGTAAGTTGATCGCCAACCGTTGCATCCAATAAATTGCTTTCAAACGCTGAACTAAAACTACCATCCCCCATAACTAACCAACTCGGTTTATCATTGAGTTTAGTACTATCTGCAATAGAACCATCTTTCAATTTAACGGTAATGTGTGCTAACACACGGCTATTTGATTGAACTTGTTCAGTCATTGACATTATCACTTTTAGTTTTGTCTTTAACTTGCTTAGTGTCAGCATTTAAATAACTATCTAATAAGAATAATATTGCTCCCATTAAAATAACGGCATCGGCAATATTAAATGACGGCCAATGACAGAATACCTGTTGATTGGCAACTTGTTGACCATAAAAACCCCAGAAACAATCCGACGATGTAGGGTAATACCAATCAATAAAATCAACCACTTTGCCTAATCGTAAACGATCGACCAAATTACCAATAGCACCGGCTAAAATTAACGCTAAACCAGAACATAATAAACGATTAGTTGCAGGCGTTTTATATAACCAGATGACCAATGCAAAACTCAAACAAAGTGCAATACCACTTAGAAAGTACATTTGCCAACCACCGGCATCGGCTAAAAATGAAAAGGCTGCGCCGGTATTGTAACGAATCACTAAGTTAAAAAATGGCATGACCTCAATCGCTTCATAAGGTTTTATATGAGCAACAGCAAAATACTTAGTCACTTGATCGACAATTAAAAAAAACAGAGTTAGCCAAAACCATCTTATTCCTGTTTGCATTATCGGCAATTTACTCGATAAAAAGTTGCCCATTAGACATAATCCCTATGTTCACCATCACCATCAACATTAGAAATACATCGCCCACAAAGCAGAGGATGTTCAGCATGCTGACCAACATCTTCACAGCGGTGCCAACAGCGTTCACATTTAGGATGTTTTGAAGCGACAATTTCAAGAGATAAGCCTTCAATTTCTGTTTTTTGACCTGACTCATTATCATCACCGAAAACTTTTACGACTTTTGCAGCTGAAGTAATTAAAACAAAACGTAACTCATCACCCAAACTTTCTAAAATATGCGCATAATATTCATTAGCATATAATGTCACTTCAGCTTCTAAAGAAGAACCAATTGATTTTTCTTTTCGCATAACTTCAAGTACTTTATTCACTTCGGTTTTAATTAAGTCAATTTGTTGCCAATCTTTTTGAGTAATCGGTGCTTTTTTATCATAATCAAATAAATCGCTGTACCAAGTCTCCCAAAAAATATCATTGCCAGAAACACCAGGCATATCTTGCCAGATTTCATAACCAGTAAAAGATAATACAGGCGTAAACCAGCGGCTCACTGCATGCGTAATATGATACATAGCTGTCTGACAAGAACGGTGCGCCAAGGAGCCTTTTTTAGCCGTATATTGACGATCTTTTATAATATCTAGATAAAAACTACCCATATCAAAAGAACAAAAATCATGCATCAACTGCGTTGCATTTAAGAAATTATATTCATCAAAAGCCTGTTTTATTTTTTCTTGTGTCTCCAATGTTTGAGCAACAGCCCAACGATCTAAGTGCATCATGTCAGCAGGCTCTACTAGATCTGTCTTTGGATCGAAGCCATTTAAATTAGCTAACAAAAATCGAGCTGTGTTACGCATTTTTCGATACTTATCGGCAACTCGTTTTAAAATCTCATCAGAAATGGTAATTTCACTACGATAATCTGTCGAGGCAACCCATAGACGTAAAATATCGGCACCTAGTTTATTAATAACATCCAATGGTGCAACAACATTACCCAATGACTTTGACATTTTGACGCCCTTAGCATCAACCGTAAAACCATGAGTTAAAACTTCTTTATAAGGT
The DNA here is from genome assembly GCA_964411875.1 of uncultured Kangiellaceae bacterium. Classification (GTDB taxonomy): domain Bacteria; phylum Pseudomonadota; class Gammaproteobacteria; order Enterobacterales; family Kangiellaceae; genus Aliikangiella. The sequence goes on along the minus strand of CAYPMT010000158.1, from coordinate 2,773 downwards.
GCATGACCGTTAATCGCTAAACCCGTTAACAAGGATGATTGAAACCAGCCTCTATGTTGATCAGAACCTTCTAGATACATATCCGCAGGTTCACGTAACTCTTCTCTTCGGCCAAGAACACATTGATGAGTAACGCCCGAATCAAACCAAACATCCAAAGTGTCATCAATCTTAATATAATTGTTAGCATCTTGCTCACCGACCAACTCTTCGATTGGATAATCAAACCAAGCTTGAATACCTTGGGTTTCAACACGCTTAGCCACTTTCTCCATAATTTCAGTCGCTCGAGGATGAAGCTCCTCGGTTTGCTTATGAACCACTAGGCTTAAAGGTACTCCCCAAGTTCTTTGCCGTGAAATACACCAATCAGGTCGCCCTTCAATCATGCCTTCAATTCGTGCTTGCCCCCAATCCGGGATCCAATCCACATCTGGAATCGCTTGCATGGCCATTTTGCGCAAGCCATTTTTCTCCATTGAAATAAACCACTGAGGTGTGGCTCGAAAAATTAAAGGGGTTTTAGTTCGCCAGCAATGCGGATAACTGTGTTTAAACTTCTGCTGACGTACTAGACGACTTTTTTCAATTAATAATTCACAAATGCCTTGATCAACTTTATAAACATGCTGGCCAGCAAAAAAAGGCGTTTCATCCGAATAAACACCTCCCGCATTAACCAAGTTTAATGTGCCTATGTTATAGACTTTACCAACAACGAAATCATCAACACCATGATCTGGTGCAGTATGAACTAAACCGGTTCCAGCTTCTGTGGTTACATGCTCACCTAATATTAATGGTAACTTTTTATCTAAAAATGGGTGGTTAACTTTTAAATGCTCAAGCTGTTTGCCCTGACAAGTCGCAAGTACTTGATAATCTTCAATGCCCCAACGAGACACCACATCATCAACCATAGCCATCGCCAAAACAATGCGCTCTTTACCAATGCTTAACTTCGGATTATCTTCATCAGCAACCTCTAACTCAACCAATGCATACTCAAGCTCTGGGTGAATCGACACGGCCTGACTCGCAGGCAACGTCCAAGGCGTGGTTGTCCAAATAACAACAGATGTCGGCGCCTCTGACACTTCAACATCAAAAATTGAATTGATTTTTTCTGGGCTATCAGCTGAATAACGTACATCAATCGAATAAGACTCTTTGTCCTGATATTCAATTTCTGCTTCAGCTAAAGCAGAACCACCAACGACACTCCAATAAACCGGTTTAAAGCCACGATGCAAATGACCATTATCGACTATCTTTGCAAGTGAACGAATAATATCCGCTTCGTTTTGGTAGTTCATGGTTAAATAAGGGTTATCCCAATCACCTAAAACCCCTAAACGAATAAAATCTTTTTTCTGGCCTTCAACTTGTTTTTTAGCATACTCTCGACACTTCTCTCTAAACTCAGCAAAAGGCACTTTAACGCCGGCTTTGCCAACTTTCTTTTCAACACGATGCTCAATGGGCAAGCCATGACAATCCCAACCGGGAACGTAAGGGCAATCAAAACCACTCATGGTTTTACTTTTAACAATAATATCTTTAATCACTTTATTAACGGCATGGCCAATATGAATATCGCCATTGGCATAAGGTGGGCCATCATGCAAAATATACTGGGGGCGCCCCTCACAAGCTTCTCTGATTTTTTTATAGAGGTTATTTTTCTGCCAGCCAGCCAGCAACTTAGGCTCATTCTGCGCTAGATTGCCGCGCATAGGAAACTCGGTATCTGGCAAGTTTAAAGTCGATTTATAATCTGTCATTCATATTTTCCCAATCATTAATACTTTTATTCAACTCACTGAGCTCATACTACTAATACGCCAAAACAAGCTGCTTGATCTTATCAATATCTTGTCCAATTTGATGTTTTAACTGTCCAATATCAGAAAAGCTTTGCTCTGCTCGAACCCATTGGTAAAATTCAGCGCGTAATTCTATCCCATAAAGCTCAGGCCTAACACCCAAAAGGTGAACTTCTAAACAATAAGCTTTACCATTAACCGTTGGTTTAATGCCACAGTTAGCTGCTCCCCAGGCTGATAGTTGCTTTTTTCCTTCTTGCCAATGGCATTTAACTAAATAAACACCACTCAAGGGTATCTTTTTACGTTTTACCGCAATGTTAGCTGTTGGAAAACCAATTTGTCTTCCTAACTGCTTACCATAACCTACCTTACCTGACATAGAAAAACGCCGTCCCAACAATTGAGCTACTTTATCCAATTGATGGACTTTAAGTGACTCTCTAATTAAGGTACTACTGACCCTTTCATCATGAATCACCACACTCGCCGTTGGCTCAAGCGTATACTGATCTTTAGACATGTTTTCTAATAATTGAAAGTTACCTTGTCTATCACGCCCAAAATGGAAATCATCACCGACCACTAAATGTTTAATTTTTAACTGTTTGATTAATATATCCTGAACAAAATCTTTCGCCTGTATTTGCCTAAGGCCTAAGTTGAATGGCAAAACAACCAAACAATCCACACCCAACCGTTTAAGCTGCTCATACTTTTCACGTAAACAAGTTAATCTTGGTGGACAGTTATCACCTAAAAAAAACTCTTTGGGATGAGGCTCAAACAATAAAACATAGGCAGGCAAGCCTAAACTCTTACCCTGCAAAACTAATTGTTTGATAATCGCTTGATGGCCGAGATGCATACCATCAAAATTACCAATAGTAGCAACACAAGAAGATGATTGTGTTTTAAGGTTAATTAAACCTCGAATCAGTTGCATA
>CAYPMT010000157.1:0-4918 GCA_964411875.1 uncultured Kangiellaceae bacterium | reverse complement strand
TCATTAGAGTTAGGTGTTCGATATGAAACCAGTGAAATTGATTTAACTGATTTTAGTTCTATTCAAACCGGTAACAATTATGGTGGTGGCCCATTTGGTGATTTTCAACGAGTTGCTGATATTTCATTCTCTAAAGACTTTAAAGACACTTTACCGAGTGTGAATTTACGCTGGAAAATAGATAAGAATCAAGATTTACGTGTTTCATTAGCGCAAACAGTTAGGCGCCCTAATAGAGCAGAACTCAACCCATCAATAAGACTAGAGCTTGTTGACTTTGAAGAAGGCTTTCCTGATTATGACATAGCCGATACAAATGCTTCTATTAATGCTACTTTTGGTGACCCTGACTTAAAACGTGAAAAATCAACGGGACTAGATACTCAATATGACTTCTTTTTCGATGAACGAAGAGGTGTTGTTGGTGTTAACCTATTTCATCGAGACATTGATAATTTAATTCGTCAACCGTCATTAATTTCTGGCGACAAGTATCAAGCCGCACTCGATCGTCTATTCGCTGACCCACAAGCTCTTGAAACTTTTAACCAGTTTGTTACAAGAAATACTGGTAGACCTTTCAGTAGAATAAGTGGTAATACTTTTGCGAATGCTGATGAGTCAAGCTCTACCGGTATTGAATTTGATGCCAGTTTACCACTTGACATCTTTGGCTTACCTCAACTAAATGTCTACTTTAACTATAGTTATGTTAAGTTTGAAGGTATATCTTCAGGTTTTGATAATGCTGGAAATCCTGTAGACTTTGATTTTGAAGATACTGATGGCTCTTATACCTTCGGTTTAGATCATGAGATTGGTTCTGGTTTTCAATATGGCTTTAGCCTCAATGGTGTTACAGAAAGTGAAAACGAGGAGACTATCATCAATTTTAGTGACCAACTAGTAAGAAGCAAAATAACACGTAACAGAGATGATGCTCTAGAGATTTATTTTCAACAAGATCTTAGTGATGATATGGTGCTACGTTTTAATGTTAGGAATGCTTTATCTGCTGAAACTGAACGCTTAAGTGTAGAAAGAGATGTTGTAACTAATGCAATTACAGATCAAAATAATGGTTTTACGGAACAAGAGCCTTTATATTCACTCACTTTACGCGGTACATTTTAATCGCTTTTTAAACTTAGACTAAAAAAGGCTCCATTAGGAGCCTTTTTTATTTTTGCATGATCGTTTTAAGACTTAATACAGTGTTTAAATTTAACGTGGGGCTAAAGTTAAGTTGTACTGACTCTCACCATAAGTATCTTTAACATCGATAATTAATTGACCTGAGCCATCAATTTCAAAAGTCCCATAATTAAACCACTTTTTAGCTTCCTTCCAGCTGGTTACTGCACCAGAGCTTTCTGGTCCAAAGAAAAACAAACTTTCAGTACCTAACGTTTCATCAAATTCACGGTTAGGAAAAAGACCTGCATTACCAGGACCAATAACCACTTCATGAACTTTAAAACTTTCATCATTTGCAAAAGGTGTGTAACGGAAAACTTCAGCAAAATGAACATCCGTAGTAATAAACAAAGTATTTGCTTTCTCATCGCGTAATGTTTTTAATATGGCTACAAGTTCTTGTTCAAATCCTGTATCAGACTGAGCAATACCATCAACTGTTGGGTTGGTATTATCATCATCATTAGCCCATCCATCACGACCTAAGTCTTGAGGGAAGCCAGTAGGAATTGACATAGGCACACTCGATACAATTACTTTCCAAGTGGCATCTGAAGCTTGTATTTTTTCCTGCAACCAAACTAATTGTTCACGACCTAACATGGTTTTATCTCGACCTTCTTGATCAGCCGATAAATTTGCATCGCGATACTGACGAGTGTCTAAAAAAAACATTTCTAAATGTTTGCCCCAACGAATATTACGGTACATACGTTCGGGAGTTCTTCCAGCACGATTAATTGGGTTGTAATCAAAAAAAGACTTTAAGCCAATAGGCAATAATTTTTGACCCGCTGTATAAGGTGGTGTATCACGCGTATCCACCAATGGACCAAAGTCATTAACCACTTCATGATCATCCCAAATACCATAATAAGGGGTTGTCGCTAATAATTTTTGGAAACCTTGATCTTCACGATTATATTTCCAGTGGGCCCAATAGTTTGGTAAATCAGATGCCTGAACAAAGTCACCTTCAACTTGTTTGTTACCATAGCGTCCAACAGACTCACAAAGATTATCGGCATAAATCATATCACCTAAACCAATAAACAAATTACTGTCTTCTTGATTAACCGCATTAAAAATAGGAAAGCCCTCTTCAAGATCACGACAAACATTTTGTCCAGCAAAATCACCACTCCAAGAAACTTTTACCGCAGACTTAGAATGCTTTCGTGGTGCTGTACGAAAAGTCCCTTTAATTGCTTGCTTTTTAGACTTAGCAGAATGTTTTCTGCTCTTACTTTCAAACCAGACTTTATAGTGATATTGCGTATCAGGCCTAAGGTCCTTTAATTTTACTTGTCCAGTAAAATCATCTTCAGCCTTAACAAAAATTGACTCATAATGTGAACGGCCATTCTTAGAATAAGCAATGACGTTCATCATTCCTTCACGATCCGCTCTCGACCAAATAATAGCCTTATGACTTGTCACATCACCAACAGCAACACCATGAGTTACCTGAGGATATTCATGCTCTGATTTAGCAAAAGCCTGCAATGATAAAAGAGCAAGACTCATTAGTAAAACAGTCAGTTTTTTCATCTTATTTCTCCTAATAATTAAATTTATTTAAAGGTTTGATTTAACAATTTGAGGTTCAATCACAAATACATCTTTTTTATATGGACTAACTGTAATCTTTATCCAATGCTGTGGTGTATCGCCAAAAGTTTGTACGCGAGTTAAGTTAGGAATAAAATCTTGTACGTCTTCAGGCGTTAAAGCATCACCATCGGCATACCAAGGAACTAACTTAGGACGATCGGTAAAGAAAACATGTGAATCACCGTGAGCCAATAAAACCGGCTTACCAAATGCTTTGGTTTGAGCATATAACTCATTAAGGAAAGCGTTAAAACCAGCGCGATCTTGCTCATTGAAATTAACATTAAAGCGTGGGTTGCCATGAATTAAAATAAAGACACCTTTAGAGTTCTTTCTTTTAGCAACATTAAATGTCTTTTTTAACCAGGCAAGTGAAGCCGCTTCTCGCTCTTCAAACTCTTGTAAACGATCTTGACGAGGGTTTTCAAATGAATCATCAACATCAATGCCAGACCAAGGACGCAAATTATTATTGCTGCCAACCACATGAATTGATGAAAACACAACTTGCGATCTTCTAAACAAAGTGTTTTCTACAAACTTTTCAAAGCCCGGTTGGTTACCTTGAGTTCTAACTGGCATTTTCCAGCCACCTGTTGTATAGCCTGGTTTTGGATAAAACAATGAACGAAGAAAGTCTAGTCTCTCTATTGGGTTATAAGAACCATTACTCTCACGATGACAATCTGTCCACTCATTATCACCTGGCGTGAAAATAAATGGCGTAGCAAATTTTTGATATTGTTTGAATCTTGCAATTAATCGTTCATCGCTACACTCTGCACCACCTGATTTAATATCACCACCATGCATAACAAAACGAACACTTTTATCATGATTAACATCTCGAATTAAATGTTCAAAACTAGATACGTTTTCATCGCCGTAAGGTGCATCAGCGACTAAAGCAAAAGAATAATTGGGGGAGTAATAATAAGATGGTTTGTAGTTACCAGCCATACTCGATGGCACAGTAACAGTTAGGGTTAATAGTAGTGCAATTAAAAATCTCAACATAGTTATCTCCAGTAGTTTAGTGAATGCTGGGATAGCTTAAAGTTAAGTTATGACAAAAAATTGGATCTAATGTGAAAGTTTTTCGGCAGTTCAATGACTGAAAAGTGACAAAAAATCACTTCTCAAAAAGTGCCATCGTATTGAGGAAAAACATCTCTTGGTAGAAATTTTTAAGGTTGACTTTTTTATTTTTTCTCTTGATCAGAGAAATGAACCTTGCCATTTTCATCAACCCATCGATAAATAGTTGACTCAGTTTTTCTTGGTAACTCACTTTCACTTTCTATAAAAAAGTTTTGGTGGTCTATATCATCAACTTGTGACGAACTAATAATTTGCAACAGTTTTTCAACTTTAGTACTTTTAAGTAATTGGTATAAGTTACCTTCTTGAATATTATTTCTTACAGTCGGCTCATTAATAATCGCTTGAAACTCTGGATCATCTTGAACCTGTTTAACTTGCGTCCAAACTTTAGTCATTTGTAATGCAATATGCTGTTCTCGCTCAACTGGTTTTTCGGGTAAATCGAGCTCTTGAGTGAGTGCGACAAAGTCTGGATGGCTGATCAAACCTTTAAACGCTCGAGCATCCAATAAAGCGCCTGGCTTTCTTGAATCAACCGCCATAATAACGTGGGGATCACGAAATAAATCTCGCCACTCGCTGCTTCTTGATAAACGCTGAAAATGTTGAATATTTTTCCCAGGATTAATTAATAGCTTTGCTGCATCTAAATTTAAACTTGATGACTCCCCTACTTTATCAGCGGCATAACTAATTACGTTACCAGTAATTTGTTGTACTTTGTTTTGAAATGCACTCGGTTCGATTAAGGCTTTTCCTGATTTAGCTTCAAATAACCCATGTAGAGCACCCAAAAACCAAATGGCAAAAAAACCAACCACACAACCAAAAACCCCTCCTATAAAGCCACCAGCCACCGATGATAAAGTACCTGATGACTTTCGCAATAAAAAACCATTAAAGACTTTTCCCATCAAAAAAAAGAATAACAAAGCTAAGCTAAATAATCCCACACCGGCAACGGCATAAACAATCAGCCCTTCAACAAAGCCTTGCGCTTTTA
>CAYPMT010000156.1:0-4961 GCA_964411875.1 uncultured Kangiellaceae bacterium | reverse complement strand
GACTATCTAGTTTCTACTGTCTAGCTTTCAAACAGTAAAGCAAGTTCGGCTTACCACCTTCGTCATTGATAAAAGTATCTTATTGTTATGTTTGTATTATAGTATAGAAGTGTTCTGGTAAATTAAATTGGACACATTGATAACGGACAATATAATTTACCAGAACATATTTTCCCTGTAGCATTTTTTTACGCAGAATGCGAAAAACAAAAATATCGTTTTTCTTTAACTGTAATAAAAAAACATGACTGACATATCTTTGATAAAAACATATTCACTCTGTTTTACTGTGAACAAGATTTTTGCCACGCTCCGAATCGATTCGGAACTAATACCAATAATCCATACTAACAAAGGCTTCCGAAGAAGCCTTTGTTTAAAGCTTTAACAAACTAACAATTAAAAACTACCTCTGACTGTTAAAGCATAAGTTCTTGATCCTTCTATAGGCTCGTCAATAATAGTAGTAGGTCCCCCTCCTTCTATTTGAACAATAGAAGAACTTACTGCTGAGTTAATATTTTCGCCCGTTAACCTTAATACCAATGTATCATTAATACGCTTTTGAACAAAAACATCAATAGAAGCATCTCGTAGTGTCTCCCTAATCGTAGTTTGAGGACCATAAGGGGTATTAAAAGTAGTCACATCTTTCTCATCGTTTCGCTTATTGTAACTAATACCATAAGTTAAGCCGATTGACTCAATCAAATGATCAAGTGTGGCATTAAAGAATAATGGATCATTATCTCTTGAGTCAGCAAGATCTTGATAAGAAATATTTGAAGTAAAACTGGCATTCTCTAGCCCGATGGAACTTAGTGGAAAGCTAAAGTCGATCTCAACACCTTTATAATCGTTGCTTTCGGTTGAATTAGCAAGGATGCTATATCCTATCAATGATGGCTGAAAGCTAGCAGGCAAAGCATTAATTTCAACAAGAATAGCATCAATAGCCGCTAAATAAATGCCGCCCGCAACTTGTGATGCTACTTGACGAGCTAGGCTTTCATCAAAAACCGTAATCAAATCAAAATTCTCAGCAACACTTTTATCAAAAATACTGAAACCAAAATGTCCATTTTCAGAATTCCAATCCCAACCGAGCTCTATAGTATCTGTCTCTCTCACTCCCAAATTATCATTACCTGTCATAATATTCACGCCGCCATCAAAATTACGCTCAACTAGTCTAGTAGGTACAAAAGAGTTAATATCAGGTAACTCAATCGCTTCTGAGTAAGAAAGTCTAATATCATGTTCTTCAGATACTCGCCATCTCACATGAGAGTTTACCTGTGTTGAGGAATCCTCAAGCGATTGATTATTAACATCAAACACAGGAAAAGAAACCTGCTGCTCAGCTAGATAAGGGCCGTAACCTGACTCAGAAAAAGTAACAACATCGAGAATTTGTCCATCAACAGAATAATCAAAAGATTGATAACGAGCGCCAACCGACCAGCTCCATGCATCATTAAAATTAATTTCATATTGTGCATAAAAGTCTAAGCCTTCTTCCTCATTTGTTAATACAGAACGATTATTATCTCCAGTAGCTGGATTGCCTAAAGTAGCAATAGATACCGTATCGGTAGAATCATCATCAAACTTAACACCAAAAGTTAATTGCTGATTATCCTGAATTGCCATCTGATAACGAACATCTAAAGTAATTTCTTGTGTATCCGTAACAAAAGACGAAATGTCATTATCATTCGTTGACTCTGCACCATCAAAAGAAAGCAGTGTTGATAAAATATCATCGCCAAAAGCTAGGGTATGAGTAAAAGCCAAAGAAAATAAATCATTATCCCCTTTAGAACTTGAATCAAAATTTTGCTGAACAGGAGGACCATAAAGAGGATTATCAAAAACAATATCAGTACGCCCTAAAACGTCAGCGAAAGAATCAGTTTGTGAATATAAGGCTTCAACTAAAAGCTCTGAATCATTGTCAAAATAAAACTGTAAATTACTATTTAAGGATAATGTTTCACTTTCAAAAGAACCTTCTCCAGTGTTTGATTGCGTTAAAAAACCAACACGCTGAGTATTTGATGCTGTTTCAATAACATCTGAACGCTTATTATAACCTAAGTTGACATAATAAGAAGCGTTGTCACTCACCTGACCACTATTAGAAATAGATAAATCAAACCCATCTTCACTAGCCGTATTTTCAAGGGCCTGTGCTGATGAATATGTTGCTCGGTAGTTTGATGAGCTATCAACTGGAATATTAGCACCATTTTTAAGAATAACATCAACGGTTAAACCAGCACCTTGGCTATCAATCAAGGCTGTTGGTGCTCGTATCACACGAACTTCTTTAATAATATCAGCAGGAATACTAGAAAGAGCAATTGAACCATCAAAGTTGGTACCAGGAAGCCTTCGCCCATTAATTAAAACTTGGCCAGTAGTACCACGAAAAGCAATCCCATCATCATTATCATCACCATCAACACCTGTATTTACATCTTGTTTAAAAAATGAATCAAAAGTCACACCCGGAACACGCTTTAATATGTCGGTAATATCTGTCGGCTCAAAGCGTTGGAAAAAATTAATATCATAAACCAGTGTTGGCTCAATAGTATTTAACCGATCACGTTTAATGATACGCTTTCCAATAACTTTTAACACATTATCATCTACAGCATCGTCTTCACTTGCTTCAGCAGTTTCTTCTTCAAGAAGTTGACTGACTTTAACTTCTTTTTTTACAACAATTAATTTATCGGATAAAACTTCATAAGTTAAGCCTGTATTTCTCAATAATTGCTTAAGCGCCTCATCAACTGTTATATTTCCTTTAACTCGCTGTGACTCAATATCAACTTTGTCGCCAGAAAAAACCATTTGTATTCCACTGGTTTCCGCCAGATTCAATAAAGCTTGATCGACTTTTTGGCTTCTAATATCAACATTAAATTTCGTTGATTGAATATCACCAGCTTGAACACTGGCCATACTTACTAATATCAAACAAAGTAGATTGCTGAAAAACAATATTTTTTTTATCATTTAATTCCCCTTAGTTAGTTTTTATTAAACATGAAAGATGCTTTTTTAAATACATAATAAAATGACTTTTTAATAATTTTCTTGATAAAAGTAGTGCTATTCACCAATAATAATGTAGCGATCAATATATTCTGTTACTTTTATTGGTAATGCTTTTTCAATTCCCTTTAACACAATATCTACATCATCTAAATTGAAAACTGCATTCACAGGCAGCTGAGCAACTTGTATATCTTCAATTAATATTTTTCGACGAGAATAGCGATTAAGCTCAGCGACAACATCGATTAATGGCTGCTGATAAAATTTAACTATTCCTTTCTCCCAGCTAACCACTCCTGCAATCTTACTTTCTTTAGGTGTGGTTTTATTTGGAAGAGCTTTGTTTTTTGAGAAGTAAGCAATATCACCTTTTTTCAACAACATGCTTTTTTCTTGGCGATCAATTAACCTTTGATTTTTTTCTTCTAATAAATATTGGTTTGAGTCTGCTTTCTTTTTATTCCAATCAACAGCCACGCTCCCCTCAATAACGGCAACAACCACTTCATCTCCGGCATGATTAATGTTAAACTTTGTTCCAAGTACAGTGACTACCCCATTACCAAAATCCACTTTTAATGGCCTCTTAGGCTCTTTTGTGATATCAAAAAAAGCTTCCCCATACTCCAACTTTAAATGACGAATTTTATCAGTATAATTAACGTTTAATTTTGTTGCCGTATTCAGCTTTATCTGACTACCATCGGATAACTTAATACTCTTTTGTTGTCCAACCAAAGTTTGATAACTCAACTGCCTGTTAGAATTAAAAGTATCTACACTTTCTTTAGCATAGAAAAAAGAAAATGTAATAACGAAAAGAAAACTAACGGCTATTGATAAAAAAGCAATCTGTTTAAAAAAAGATATACGTTTAGGTTCGGAAATGTTGATATACTTATCTAGTAATTTTTTGTCTGATAAAGGTTCTCGTAAATCTTCTAACATATTCCAAGTGGCTAGCGCTTTTTTATAACTCTCAAAATTCTCGGATTCCTCTGATAACCAAGACTCAAGGTCTTCCTTATCCTTAGATGATATTTCACCTGAAAAAATTTTTGCGACATAAGCTGAGGCTATCTCTTCAACCACATTCATTTCCTTTTCTCTGTCGAACAAATAACGTCTTTTAAGGCATTAATTGCTCGAGCAATATACTTTTCAACCATACTCACAGAAATACCTAATTGTCTTCCTATCTCTCTATAACCAGTATTATGAAAACGGCTTAGCAAGAATGCTTGACTACATTTAGAGGGAAGCTTATCAAGTACCTTCATAACCAGCTGTAACTTCTCATTAGCTTCCGTAAGCTCTTCAGGTGATTCCTGCTGAATAAAACTTTTCTGACGTTGTAATAGATGATGACTAGCATTTTCACGAACTTTTCTATGTTTGTATTTATCATGAATAAGATTTGACGCTGTAATCATTAAGTAAGCTTTTACTTTAGATGGCTCACACGGCAAACCATCTTTTAAGCTTTTGTGTGTTCTTAAACGTATAAAAACATCTTGAATAATATCCTCTTTATCAGCATGGCAACTTAGTCTCACATCAAGAAAATTACGCAAATCTACTTCATTTTCTTTTAATGCAAGCAGCAAAGGATCATCAGTCACTAAATGGCTAGCGCTTTTTGACACTTTAGCTCTATCAAATAACAGAACTTTTTTTTCATTTCCTTTACTCATTAATTATCTAATCTGTAATACCATACCTAATATTATTCAAAAGTAGCTATTTATGATTCCTCTTAAAGATAAAGACGACGAAGGAGGTTTAAATCCTCAGTGTTTAGTTGATAATTTTTAAAAATAATTATTCAGGTGATATATAAAACACTACAAACTACTAAATTTGAAGCTTAACTGTCAAAGAAGAGCATC
>CAYPMT010000155.1:0-4978 GCA_964411875.1 uncultured Kangiellaceae bacterium | reverse complement strand
CGAGTTGTCATCGATAAGTCTTCAGGGTCTTTGCCGTCGAAAACTTCTGACAAGTGAACACGATCGTAAGCAGGTCTAGGCTCGCCACCAATAACCGTGATTTCTGCATTCACTTCTGATTTTGCTAGTGTGTCAACATAGTGGTGTCCCACCATTCCATTACCAACAACAACGACCTTTAATTTGCTCATGTACTATTTCTCTCTTAAAAAATCTTTTGATAAGAATTAATTAGCATTAATCATGCCAATGCAGAACTTGATGAAACTGTTGTGAATAAAGGTTTCTCGTTTTCTTGTTAAGTACTAAGCGCATAGGAACAGCACTAAAACAGTGCGCAGGTGTTGCGATGCGCTATTTTGGTGAGGCGATATATTTAAATGATTTTTTTATTCACAAAAACTGTGGATAACTTGATAAATATTTACGTTTTAGGAGTAACTATTTGAAGTTAAGGGGTGTGATTAAATTTTAATCACATTTATTTTTGTATAAATTTATTTTGTGATCTTTCTTATAAATGAAATTCACAATTTTAGAAATTCATCAGAGTCTTGTTTAGTTCTAACAAATAAACTTATCAACTGTACATTTAACCTTATTTAACATATATATAGACCTACTAGATGGAACTTAGTAGCTAGCAAGAAGTTATTAGGATTAAGAATTATAAATACGATATTAAATTGCAAGGATCTGGGGAGGTAAGCAATCATGAAGTTCTTTATTACTCTTATTAATATTTTAAAAACGTTCGTTAATATCCTTAACCGAGTTATTGGGCGTAGCGAGCGACCGTTTAAATTTATTTACCATAAATTAGCCGCATTTTTGTCTCCATTATGGAAGCCTGTTAAAGGGTTGAGTGTGAGTATTTGGGCGTTGATTAAGAAGCTGGGCTTCTTGGTGTTCATGCGCACATTGCTGATAGCGTGCATTACACTTACCGCTGGAAAGTTATACCAACATTTTGGTGATACAGACTCACAACGAGGCGCTGTTGCAGTTTTAGAGACTTCATACGGAGAGAGCTATACAACGCCTGTCTATATCAAAACCAAAGAAGGCAAGCCCGGCCAAGGTTGGTCTGAGAGCGACAGTTTATGGTTTTATAATACAACTCAAGGGTCGAATTTGCTGCCATATGATCTGTTCGTTGAACTTGAGCAAGTAGATTCTGAAGAGCTTTTTCGATCAGATGCAAATGTAGATAAGTTTCGTTATTTACCTCAAAAGCCAACAAATTTTAACCCGGATGGATTGCCTGTTGGTTTCGTAAAAGACACATACGACAATAAAGATTATGTTGGTTATACCTGTGCTGCATGTCATACGGGCCAAATTAATGTTAAACGAAAATTTCCAAAAGCAAATGAGCCAAAAATGCATGCTGTTCGTATTGATGGCGGTGCGGCAATGGCGGACATGGATGGGTTTTTAGAAGGAATGGAAAAAGCCTTAACTGCCACATTAGAAGATAAACAAAAGCAAGACAGATTTATCAAACGTGTTTTAGAGCGCGATAACTTTTGGAGAGGAATATTCGCTGGAAGAGGCTATAAGAATGCAGACCAGGTGAGGGATGATCTGGAGATATGGACTAATAGAATTCAAAACTATAACTTAATGAATGCAAGTGACGTTCATTATGGTTATGCACGTTTAGATGCTTTTGGTCGAATATTTAATCGTGTATTAGAGCATGTTATGAACCAAGAGCAGGTTGCAAATAAACTTGCGTTTATTACTAGAGATGAAGATGGAAAAGAACTGCCAATTCTCACAACTGCTCAGATTGATAACGTTGTCAGTGGTTTAGGAGGAGAGATTATTCTTGGTCAGGCTGGTTTTGAAAAAATTGTAAAACGTTTACAAAGCAAAGAACCTGGGTTTCCTAGTTTGAATGAAGGTGACACAAAGCTTGTAATCGATAATCTCTTTAATCCAGCGGATGCTCCAGTAAGTTATCCTTTTCTTTGGGATATAGCTCAGTCTGATTATGTGCAATGGAATGGTTTAGCGGCTAATGCTGGTCTGGGTCCATTGGGTCGGAATACAGGTGAAGTTCTCGGTGTTTTTGGGTCTTTAGATTGGCAAGAAGATAAGTTTACTTGGTGGGATCCGCGCGAGTGGTTTCGTTCATTTAGTCTACCGGCAAAAATCAGCGGCCAATCAAATAAGCAAAAGTATATTTCTTTTAAATCATCTGTTGATAAAGTTAACTTACAGCGCCTCGAAAATAAACTAACGGAGCTAACATCTCCAAAGTGGGAAGATGTTGAGTTTGCAGATGGAACTGGTCTACCTGAGATTGATACTTCTATTACGGGAAGAGGTAAGCAGGTATATGCACGTTATTGTCAATCTTGCCATGAGTTAATTGTTAAAGATGATTGGAGCCGTAAGGTCGTCGCAAAAATGTTGGCTGTCGATAAAGTAGGAACGGATCCGAAAATGGCAGTTAACAGCACTACTTATACAGGCGAATCAGGCAACTTTGCCCATACTTATCAAGATACTGAAGTTGGGCCAATAATAATGGAGCAAGAAGCTCCTGTTGTTCAAATTCTGACAGCCGCGACCAAAGGTGTTATAGCTACACCAGATGCAGATAAGCTTTGGGTGCGACGTGTTGCTGATTGGTTTTATACATTAGGAGCATCATTGTTTGATAATGATATTAAGCCTAGTGTGAAAAGCGGTGATTATGAGCCTGATACAACAGCAAATCCTTATGCTTCTTTAATGGCATATAAAGGGAGGCCTTTAAACGGTATTTGGGCAACGGCTCCGTATTTGCATAATGGTTCGGTGCCAACATTGTATGACTTGCTGTTACCAGTTGAATCTCGTCCACAGAGCTTTTATTTAGGTTGCCGGGAGCTTGACACTAGTCGAGTTGGCAATGCTTGCCCAGAAGGCACTGGTTTTCTTTTTGATACCAGTAAAGAAGGCAATTCAAATAAGGGTCATGAGTATGCAGCTGGCCGAACTAATCAACTTGATGGAAAGCCACTTCCGCCATTAGATCAACCTGATCGATTGGCGTTACTTGAATTTCTGAAAACCTTATAAGGAGAATATTATGAGTAAAACGACAGATTACCTTGGTGAACTGAAAAAATTATCAAAAAAAGATCAGTACCCCCAAGTGCGAAAGTGGATGAAATCAGAGCCTCTACCATTTTTCAAACAGCTGAGAAAAGAACAACCAGTACTGGTAACTGAAGAGTGTACCTTGGTGTCATTATTCGTTGATGTGCGGGATGTTTTACAAATGCCGAAAATATTTACGGTTGATTTGTACAAGCCAAAAATGGGCGTCACTGATACCGATGTTGGTTATTTGATGGCACATGATGACAATGCTTTACATTACCGTGAAAAGTCTTTGATGCAAGGTATGCTAAATCGAGAAGATTTGCCGAGAATTAGAGAGTTGATAGCTAGAGCATCGAAAGATATTTTAGACTCTGCTGATGGTGAGATTGAAATTGTTAATCAATTTTGTCGAATGGTGCCAGCAATAATGGTTGATGAGTACTTTGGGTTGGACGATGTTGAAAAGGAGAAACTCATAGATTGGTCTTTCTGGAATCAATACGATGTTTTTCATAATCAGCCTTTTGACCTTAACTCTCCTGAATTAAACAGTCATATTCTTAGTGAGCACGATAGAGTCACTGGGGAGCTAAATAAATACATAACTAAACTCATGCTGAGAAAGTTGGTGTTGGTTAAACTTGAAAAAACAAAAAATATCTTATTAATTGGCTGGCATGCACTAAAGAAGGGTGTGCAGAAGATAACAGGTAAAACACCAGCTAAGTTGAAAGATGATGTTGTTTCAAGAATGTTAAGAACAAATTATGCCAAAGAGGTAGAGTTTGATTTGAAACGAGTTGGCGTAAACGCAGGCGGTTTACTCATTGGTTCAATTGAGACAACTTCACAAGCGGTTTCTCAGTCAATTAAATACTTTTTAGATAAGCCTGAGTTGTTTGAAAAAGCAAAGCTTGCAGCCGCTCAAGATGATCCCGCTGAGTTTGACTCTTTAGTATGGGAGTCATTGCGATTTGTGCCAATAAGTCCGTATATGTTTAGGCAGGCATCTCAGGATTATACAATTGCAAAAAACACGGATAGAGAAACTCTTATCAAAAAAGGGACTAATGTATTGGTGTTAACTCAATCTGCAATGTTTGATGATTATTCGTACGATAACCCAGACGTATTTGATGCTGATCGAAATTGGTACCATAACTTCAATTTTGGTTTCGGTTCTCATGACTGCCTAGGAAAATATATCGGTATGGTTATGATCCCTGAAATGATTAGACAAGTATTTTTACGAGATCAAATCAAAGCCGTCAGTGAGATGGATTATAAAGAAGGGCCTTTCCCAGAGGCATATACACTGGCGTGGGAAAAGTAGAGTATTAAAACTATGTTCTAGATAACTAGTTCGTTAGCTTCTTCAATCAAGTTGAAAAACAATTTGAAGGGTTTGAGGAGCTAGTTAGTCTAGTTTGAAATAGTCAGTTTTACAGCCTGTTTTGAAGCTGAGCTGTGTAAGACTGTATTTGAATTAATATCACCTGTTTTATCTGCTGGATTGCCAGATTTAGATATTTTGGCGGATAGCTCAATTTCATTGAATGTAGCAATCGTCAAGCTAGGCAGCATAGCGTCTTGTTCCGTGAGAGTGACCGTTGTAGGAAGGTCACTCACGGTTAAACGTTTCACAGCAAGTGGAGCAGGAGGGCCTTTATGGGCTTTTGCAAACACGAAAACAGTGTCACTAGGAGATGAATTTTCTTTAGTCGCTTGATCAATTTCCACTGTCACAGTGATAACTTGCCCTTGTTGCTTTTCCTCTTGTGCTACCTGGTTTGCACCATCAGTTGTCTCACTTAGTTTTGCGATGATTTGTTCAACTTGTGCTTGTTGGGCTGTGCCAGAAAGAAGCGGTAGCAAG
>CAYPMT010000154.1:0-5022 GCA_964411875.1 uncultured Kangiellaceae bacterium | reverse complement strand
CAGGAGCTAGACCGAATAAATTAACTGGAATGACGCCCTTAGGATTTAGTTTACCTTCAGCTTTGACTCTAGCAACTTGAATAGCCAGTTGCTCAGGATCGATATTAAAAGTCTTTGGGTCAATGTCTACAAAAACAGGTGTTGCACCTGTTAGTGCAATCACTTCAGCTGTCGCGAAAAAAGTAAATGGTGTTGTAAATATTGCATCACCTTTGCCTATTTCATAAGCCATCAAGCCTAGAGAAAGTGCGTCTGTACCTGAAGAGCAGGTGATTGCATGCTTGGCACCACAAAACTCAGCAAGCTCTTGTTCTAATTCTGTAATTTCAGGCCCCATAATATATTTACCATGCTCTAAAACTTGGTTAATACCTGTCAGAACTTCATCTTGAATTTTTTGGTACTGTACCTTTAGATCAATAAAGGGAATGCTCATTTTTTAGACCTCGACCAGATCGGTTTTTCTCATTTATATTTACTTTTGCAACTTGCGCATAAAAGTTTCCTTGGGAACTTTATAGAGACACGTACACATCCAACCAATTTTATTAGCTGGGTGCTGGCATGGTTGCTAGCAGTTAGTTTTTCACAGAATTGTTATGTTAATAAGTTAACAGTATTATTCATGTGCCAATTTTATCTTATGAATCCATCGCCTGTTGGACTTTTTTAAGAGTTTTTAACACGCGTAATCCCTCTTCTCCATTAGTCCTTGGTTGAGTGTTATTTGTAATTGATTCAACAAAATGCAAGCACTCGTTCTTAAGAGGCTCTTCTTTCGGAATTACTAAGTATTCAGCATCAGCTTTTTTAGCAACAGGTGTTTCACCATCCCATTCAACAGTATGTTTGTATAGTGCTAGCTTTTCATCCCAGTTTTGATTGTGATCATTGAACTCAATCATGCCTTTTTCACCAACAACCACTAGCTTCTGCTCTTTTGTTGGGTTTAACCAAGAAACAAAAATATGGGCTTTAACGCCTTTAGAGAAGCTCATTAAAGCAACTGATTGGTCGGCATTAGTTGGTAGCAAATGGTTTGCACCATGAGCTAACACTTGAGCTGGTTCTTCTCCAGTAAGACCTAAAATCATAGAAATATCGTGTGGCGCAAAAGACCAAAGCACGTTTTCTTCATTTCTCAACAAGCCCATATTAAGACGATTTGAATAAATGTACCGCAAGTCGCCAATTTCACCTTCCGAAACCATACGCTTGATTTCCAAAACCATCGGGTGATACCAAAGCAAGTGACCAACCATAAGAGTTAGACCTTGTTTATTCGCGTACTCAATACATTCTTCAGCTTCTTCAACCTCTAAACAAAGCGGCTTTTCAACGTAAACATGTTTGCCTGCTTGTAAAGCTTGCAGGATTAATTTGCCATGACTTGGTGCAGGAGTAGCAATTGATACAGCATCAATTTTATCGTCATTCAAAACCTCATTAAAGTCACTAGTCACTTTAACCTCAGGGTAAAGCTCTTTAAATTTTTTAAGAGTTTCAGTATTCCCGTCGCAAATACAACTTAATGCGTCGATTGAATTAAAGTTTCGAATGAGATTTTTGCCCCAGTAACCAGCGCCTACGCATGCTATATTCAACATTTATTTTCTTCAATTTGATTTTCAATAAGCGCGGTAATATTGCCGCATTTAACAACTAAGTCAATCTTTAATAACCAATCTTAACGAATTATTTATTTTTCACGAACTATGGCTTTTCCACCAATTTCAATTCTTATACCCTGTGTAAATGAAGAGAGCTTTATCGAGGATTGTTTGCTGTCACTTTTAGAAAGCTCATACCCCTCAAACAAAGTAGAGATTTTTGTTATCGATGGTGGAAGCACTGACCAAACAAAAGAGATCGTCACTAGGCTTCAACATCAGTTTTCTCAAGTGCATTTATTAGACAACAAGAAAAAAATAGTACCTGCTGCATTAAATATCGGCATTGAAGCGGCATCATTTGACCATATCGTTTGGGTAGGCGCTCATGCTGTTTACGATGAAAAATATCTGGAAAATTTACTTGCTTGTTTTCGTAGTGAGGAAGTCGCATCAGCCGGCGGCATCATCATCCCTAAGGGTAAGAATTGGTTTGGCAAAGCTGTCGCATTAGCAACAAAAACAAAGTTTGGAATTGGTAATGCTAAGTATCGATACGCAACTAAACGTCAAACCGTAGACACTGTATTTGGTGGGTGCTGGTTAAAATCATCCATTAAAAAAATTGGAGGCTTTAATGAAAACTGGGTTAGAAATCAGGATTATGAATTAAACACTCGCCTTCGCAAGTCCATCGGACCACTAATGTTAGACCCAAGCATTAAATGCTATTACTTTTGCCGAGATAGCTTAAAAGGTTTAACTAATCAATATTTTCAATATGGGTTTTGGCGATTTAAAACCCTAATGAAACACCCCTCCACATTGAATTTACGCATTATCGCTCCAGCTTTGCTGTTGATTTTATTGGCAATCTCTTTGGTAATTTTGCCATTCAACTTGTTTGGCTTGGTTGTGCCTTTAGGATATTTGATAGCTTGTATTATTGTTTCTATTTTTACTGCTGTATCTAACAAACAGCTATCATCGCTTTTAATACTCCCTTTAATTTTCCCTAGCATTCACCTGTCTTGGGCTTTTGGCTTTTTCACCAGCGCCATTCAAAGGGTACTTAAATGAAAAAAAGGCTGACAAGAGTAAGCATTGTTCTTCCTTGTTTTAATTGTGAGTCAACTCTATGCGAGACTGTTGGCAGCATTTTGGCACAATCCTTTTTAGACTATGAACTAATATTTGTAGATGACGCATCTACAGACTCTACCAACGATGTAATAAAAAACTTATGTGAAGAACATAAAGGAATGTTTCGAAGCATTCATCTTGAAAAAAATATTGGCCCCGGGGGCGCTCGCAACAAAGGTGTTCAATCTGCAAAATCCAACCTAATCTGCCTTATTGATTCAGACGACACATGGGAAAGCAATAAATTAGAAGAGCAATACGATTATCATCAAGAGACTCATTGCGCCTTTTCATGCACTGGGTTTACCTTTGGGACACAACGAATTAGAAAAGGCAAAACTGACTATGCATCATTGTTAAAAAACAATGTGATTAACACTTCTAGCATTATGATTGATGTGGATCAAATCAACATCAATTTTCCAAGAAGAAGTACGAGTGAAGATTATTTAACTTGGTTAAGAATCGCTAAAAAACATCGTATCCACTTCATTAACAAGGTACTAGTTAATAGACGAGTGTTTGATGGTATATCATCAAACAAATTCAATATGGCTAAACAACGATGGAGAATCTACCGTTCAGATGAGTCATTACCCTTATTAAGTTCAATCTATTATTTTCTTCATTACGCTGCCTCTGGTCTGTATAAGTACATCAATAAAGATTAGAATTCTTTATTAACACTTTTGTAACTAAACTAAATAAGGAAGCTGTTCTGAATAAGCGCAAATTTAAACTACCATTAACCTTGTTCCTAGATGTGATTACCACAATAGGCGCTTTTTTCTTGGCTTATTATCTTAGGTTCGATCGTCTCCCCAGTGCCAACTCAATTGAATTAGCGATACTGGCTGGCTCTGTTCTGTTAGTGCTATTCCTTAGTGGCACATACTCAGGAAAACAACTGGTTACCTTACCGCGATTTCCAATAACCACGTTTTTTAAAACATTATTATCAATAATCCCTTGCGCACTCATTGTATATATCTTTGGGCCTAATGACTTCACACATTTTTTTGGTAGAGGTGTTTTACCTATTGGTATTTTGATTTCGGGAGTTGGAGCAACATTAAATCGATATATTGTTAATCACCTTTACTACCGAACCAAATCGAGAAGTATATTGCTTGTTGGTGGAGATGATTACGCTGCTGATTTTCGAGAAAATATTTCAACTTTTGAGGCTCTCAGTAATGTCGAATACAGCTCATCAATGCGTAGCGTAAACAAACAAACATTTGATGAAATAGTATTAGCGCCTGACTACCACCCCAGTGATAACGAAACAAAAGTACTGGTCAACTATCGACTTGCAGGCCTGCCCGTTAGAACATTTGCGGATTTTTGGGAGTACTACTGGAACAAAGTTCCCATTGAAAGCGTAAAGGATGACTGGTTTTACTTCTCTCAGGGTTTCTCTGTAGTAAGTAATGAAATATCTCAACGTTTTAAGCGAGTTAAAGATGTAATTTTATCAGCTTTAATGCTGACATTATCTCTCCCAATCATTACGCTCTTCTCAATACTTATTTCCATGACATCAAAAGGGCCTGCGTTTTTCAAGCAAATTCGTGTAGGAGAAAATGGTAAAAAATTTGTTATCTTCAAATTGAGAACAATGGTTGAAGATGCCGAGAAAGATGGCGCTCAATGGGCAGCCAAAAATGATACAAGAGTTACCTGGTTAGGTCGATTTTTAAGAGCATCACGACTAGATGAACTGCCTCAGCTTTGGAATGTTCTAAAAGGCGATATGAGCATGGTTGGTCCACGCCCAGAAAGACCAGAATTTACCGAAAACTTATCAGCAAACATTCCATATTACGATTTACGTAACCTTGTGAAACCCGGATTAACTGGCTGGGCTCAAGTAAAATATCCTTATGGAGCGTCTGAGAAAGATGCGCTACGTAAGCTTGAGTATGATTTATACTATATTAAACACCAATCAATCTTTTTTGACTTAAACATCCTTATAAGAACTGTTTTAGTTGTATTTGAAAGAAGAGGAAGTTAATTATTAGTGGGCACTAACGGAGCAACCATACAAATCCAGCTCAAACTTTAAACTTGCATAGCGACTAAGCTGGAGCATTATCTATGTTCTTCATAGACAAACTAGCCAAGGTGGCGACCAACATTACTACTCCAAAAATAAAAAACGTTTTTTCTCCACCATAGGCTTCCCACATAAAGCCTGAGCCTAATGCGCCAATCGCACCACCTACTCCATAAGTACAACTAGAATATAAAGCTTGCCCTCTTA
>CAYPMT010000153.1:0-5148 GCA_964411875.1 uncultured Kangiellaceae bacterium | reverse complement strand
AAGTAGTGCAAGCTAACAGCACTAAAAAATAATGAGTAATTTTTTTTCGCATAAACTTTCTTCCCTAAAATATTTAACTAAAAAGATTAATAGTAAGGATAGACCTTATCAAGGTCTAAAAAAAGGCCTTTATTCACAGAACTAAGTCACAAATAATCGATTACTACACATTCAGACTATTTAGTTAACCTATAAACTAGTTGGATTAGAGCTAAACCTCTAACCCAACTGAATTAAATATTATCTTGATTCAAGAAATGAACCATTTTCAGAAATAATATTTAATGCATCAATGCCACTACGTGAAATAGCAGAGCCTTGAACAAAAATAACATCATTGTCACCACCGCTAAGTGTAATGGAAATACCTGTGCTGCGTTCATCAACCGATACTATGCTTATACCTTGCTCAAGAACAATCGTATCTTGGCTAGTATTAAAGTTAAGAATAGTATCCCTATCAGTAACACCATCGCTTACACTAGAGCCAAACAAGAAGAAGTCATTTCCAAGGTTTCCATCTACGATATCAGAACCACTCAAGCCATCGATGGCATCATCACCGCCGCTAGCTCGCAAGATCAAGTTATCATTTCTCTCCGTACCTAATATGCTGACAAGTCCAGAACTTGTTACAGTAACAGAAGGATTTGAAGTGGGAGCTACGGGATTAGAGGTAGGAGCAGGTTGAGGCTGGATATCAAAAAGGTCAAAATCGCCAAATGTGTTAATGATATTAATTTGGCTAGTTCGAGTAATACTAGTATTACGTAAAATAACTCTATCACGGTCACTACCTGTTAGATTAATAATAAAATTACCATTTCTAGCGCGAATACCTTGTATACGGGTACCATTAGTCATCACTAAAGTATCCACACCAGACTCGAAGTCAAAAATAAGATCACGACCTCTTACACCATCACTAGCTTCTGCACCAACAACAAAGAAGTCAGCGCCTTCGCCACCTGTCATTCTGTCCCTTGAACCACCTTCGCTAATCAATACATCAACGCCATCGGTTCCGACTAATCGGTCGTTTCCGTTAGTGCCTCGTATAATATCGTCTGCGGTAGGCGCGGGGTCATCAATGATTGTCACTTCTGCAAAACCTAAATCTGACCAGTTAAGACCGTGAGCAACAGCTTGACTCGAAAGAACATCAACCACTTGATCAACCGATTTTCCTGCAGCCGCAAGATCTACTTCACTGAACGCGTAATAGCGTATATTGACACCAAAATTCAAAAGAACCGGATCCAAAAGCCCTCGAATATTTTGTACCGTGCTTCCGTCATCAAATAAAACCGTTAATGAACGCTCTGTTGTGTTTGCATTTAAAAATTCAAATGGATTAGCGCTAGATAAATTAGTAGGCGCAGCTATAACGGCTTCACCGTTATTATTTCCACGAATGAGATCACTATCTAATAGTTGTCCCTCTCGCACGCTACTGCCTCTTGGTTCAGCACCTAAAAATGATTGAGTAAAATATTTACCTCTAAATTCCGTTTCTGCCTGTACTAAAGAAGCACTGCTGACTGATACTATTGCAACAGAAAAAAATTGTAATGTTTTCTTAAAAATATTCATCATATAAATCCTACGTTAAGGTATGAACTAAAGAATAATGTCTAATTTATATTTTCCAGAAGAAATTATTCGTTTTAGATAAAACTATAACTTCATACTTTTATTATAAATTGAGAACATTAGTAAGGATAAAGCTAACCCAAGAAAACTTAGCTTTAAGCTGTTTTAACGCGATTTAGAAAAAAGCTAAATCACTGCTAAAAAATAGATGAAAAAAATCACAGAAGTATCACAAAAGTTTCAAGTTTAAATAACAGGCTTAGTTATTGAAAAAGACAATGAGGAGTATATATTTTGGCTATTTGTAAAACACAAAAAAAACATTACTAATCTAAATAAACTTCATCAAAATTAGAGATATATCATCGGGGTAACCTCCAATTGACCATAAGACAACTGCAGATAAAAAAGCAAGCCTAAACAAAATATTGTTCTCAGCTTACTTATATCTAGAGCTCTAGCAACTCATAATATTTATAGGCTTAACATTGTTAAGCTTTTATCACTAACCATCTTTCGCCAAAAACAACCAAGTTTCTAAAACACTGTCAGGATTTAATGACACACTATCAATGCCTTCTTGCATGAGCCAGCGAGCTAAGTCGGGGTGATCCGATGGCCCCTGGCCACAGATACCAATGTATTTATTTGCTTTACGACAGGCTTGAATAGCCATGCTTAAAAGCTTTTTCACTGCAGGATTGCGCTCATCAAATAAGTGCGAAATAATGCCTGAGTCACGATCAAGTCCGAGGGTTAGTTGAGTCAAGTCGTTGGAACCAATTGAAAAACCATCAAAATATTCTAAAAACTCTTCAGCCAATAATGCATTAGAAGGAAGCTCACACATCATAATGACGCGCAATCCATTTTCACCTCGCTTTAATCCATATTTAGCCAACAAGTCGATCACTTGCTCTGCTTCTTCCAATGTACGAACAAAAGGGATCATAATTTCAACATTATCTAATCCCATAGTTTCTCTAACCGTTTTTAATGCTCGACACTCTAGTTCAAAGCAAGCTTCAAAATCATTAGAAATATAACGAGATGCACCACGATAACCAAGCATAGGGTTTTCTTCTTCTGGCTCATACAAATAGCCGCCGACTAGGTTAGCATATTCATTTGATTTGAAATCAGACATGCGCACAATGACTTTTTCGGGTGAGAAAGCCGAGGCTAATGTTGCAATTCCTTCAACCAATCGCTCAACATAAAAATTGACGGGGTCATCGTAACCAGCCATATAATCACGGATATTATTTTTTAAATCTTCATCATCCAGTTGATCAAACTCGAGCAAAGCACGCGGATGAACACCAATCATACGATTGATAATAAACTCTAGTCGAGCCAAGCCAATACCATGATGAGGTAAACGAGCAAAATCAAATGCGCGATCAGGATTACCTACATTCATCATCACTTTAAAAGGCAGCTCTGGCATATCATCAATTTCACTTTGATTGACATTAAAATCAAGCAAGCCTTGATAAATATTACCGGTATCACCTTCGGCACATGAAACCGTGACTTCTTGATTAGCTGAAATTTTATGGGTTGCATCGCCACAACCAACGACAGCAGGAACACCCAGCTCACGTGCAATAATAGCTGCATGGCAAGTACGGCCACCACGATTAGTCACGATTGCCGATGCCCGCTTCATAATGGGTTCCCAATCAGGATCAGTCATATCCGTGACTAAGACATCGCCTTGTTGCACTTGTGACATTTGGGATAAATCATCAATCACTCTTGCAACACCTTTACCAATTTTTTGACCAATGGCTCTCCCTGTAACAATAATGTCAGAAGTATCTGCTAACACAAAACGCTCAATCACTCGGTTATCGTCACGGCTACGAACTGTTTCAGGACGTGCTTGAACAATATAGAGTTGACCATCAGCACCATCTTTCGCCCACTCAATATCCATCGGGCGTTGATAATGTTTTTCAATAATTATAGCTTGCTTAGCTAGAGCCTCAACTTCATCAGGCGTAATACAATATTGCTGACGTAGGGCTAACTCGACATCTTCTGTCGCGACCGACTTACCATGAGCGTTATCATCGGTATAAATCATTTTGATGGCTTTACCGCCGAGGGTTTTTCTAACGATCGCCGGTTTGCCAGACGCTAAAGTAGGTTTGTGCACATAAAACTCATCAGGATTAACCGAACCTTGTACAACTGTTTCACCCAGACCATAAGCTCCCGTAATAAATACGACATCAGAAAAACCTGACTCGGTATCAATGGTAAACATAACTCCACTAGCCGCTAAATCACTGCGTACCATTTTTTGTACACCAGCACTAAGCGCAACATCGGCATGTTCAAACCCTTGGTGAACTCGATAGGATATTGCTCGGTCATTAAATAAAGAAGCAAAGACTTCTTTAAGAGCTAGCAAAACATTATCCCAACCACGGACATTTAAAAATGTTTCTTGCTGACCAGCAAAAGATGCATCAGGCAGATCTTCTGCCGTTGCTGATGAACGAACAGCTACCGCAAACTCATCACCAACTTCACCTTTTAATTGTTGATATGATTCATGAATAGCTTTTTCAAGCTCTGGCTGAAAAGGCGTATCCATCACCCACTGACGGATCATGCCACCAGTTTTAGCCAATGCATCAACATCATCTACATCTAACTTCTTTAATTCAGCTTGTATCTTATCGTGCAGACCACTTTGGGACATGAATTCCTTAAAAGCATCTGCTGTTGTAGCAAATCCATTTGGTACGCTAACACCCATATTACTCAGATTGCTGATCATTTCACCAAGCGATGCGTTTTTACCGCCAACTCGCTCAACATCATTCATACCTAAGCCGTTATACCAAAGTACATAATCTTGCACGATATTTGCTCCTTACAAGCCTAAAGTCATTACAGGCCAATTATTGACCGTTTTTTTAATTAATCATAATATTAAATGAAGTATAATTTAATCAAGCTATAATACCCACCAGATAAGTCAATATTTTACTTGATAGGCGCAAAATATGGAACGCAAGGTTTTTTTTGTCTCCGATAGAACCGGTATTACCGCAGAAATGTTTGGCCAATCGTTACTCTCACAATTCGATCAGGTTAATTTTGATGAAACAACACTACCCTTCGTCGACTCCATTGAAAAAGCTGAAAAAACCAAACAAACCATTGAAAAAGCTTTAGAACAAAGTGGCTTAAGACCTATTGTTTTCGATACCATTGTTCAACCCGAAATACGTAAAGTCATCCAATCCAGTGGAGCCCTGGTATTGGACTTTTTTCATACTTTTATTGGACCTCTAGAAACTGAGCTAGCACAATCATCTAACTTTAGCGTTGGTAAAACTCACTCATTAAATGATGGCAAAGCTTATGATTCAAGAATAGAAGCGGTTAATTTTGCTCTCAATAATGATGATGGTATGACAACTCGACACTACGATAAAGCAGATGTCATTTTAGTTGGCGTATCTCGTTGTGGAAAAACACCCACTTCCTTATATATGGCAATGCAATTTGGTATTAAAGCGGCTAACTATCCTT
>CAYPMT010000152.1:0-5195 GCA_964411875.1 uncultured Kangiellaceae bacterium | reverse complement strand
TAATCCGCATATTCAACGGTTGCTACAATTCTGTTGCCCGCTCCAATTTTAAACAGCATTTCAACAGAGTGTGGTGATAAAGCGATAATTCTTTGTATAGGATTTTTTTTTATAAAATTTGTTTTTTTAGCATTAGCTTCGAACTTTTGAGTTTGATGCTCTTTAGTGCCCGAGAACAAATCATTGCTAATTAATAAACCAAATAAAATAACACCCATTAAAAATAGTTTTTTCACCAGTCAACTCCTTTGCGAGCCTTAATACCAGCCTTAAAAGCATGTTTTTCATCTTTAATTTCACTGACGGTATCAGCCATTTCTCTTAATTCAGAAATAGCACCTCGTCCAGTAACGATGACTGATTGGTTTTCGGGTCTATTTTTAATCGCTTGCAGTACTTCATTTTTATCTAAGTAGTCATAACCCAACATATAAGTCATTTCATCTAAAAGGATTAAATGATATTGCGGATCACTTAAAAAGTTTTTAGCATCTTGCCAAACATGGGTTGCAGCAGCAATATCACCTTGTCGATCTTGAGTGTTCCAAGTAAAACCCGTTCCCATAACAGCAAAAGGCACATCAAATTTTTCTAATAAGCTTCTTTCACCACAATCCCACTTACCTTTAATAAACTGTACAACAGCTGCTTTATAGCCATGACCAACACAGCGAGCAACGGTCCCAAAGCCTGAGGTTGTTTTACCTTTACCATTACCCGTAATAACTAATAGAATACCCTTTTCAATAGTTGCCTCAGCGACTCGTGCATCAATTTTTTCTTTTTGCTTTTTCGCAATTTTTTTGTGTTTTTCATCTTTATTCATTCTTCTATCTCGCTATCAATTAATCTGTTTAATAATGGCTTCAAGATCTAAATGCTCTTCAAAAATATCCGCTAATCGTTCTATTTCCTGATCGCGAATAAGATCCCAATCAGCTGATTGATAAACTTCACCAGAAACCCAGTTTAATATTGACTGAGTTAAATCTTTAGATTCGAATAGTCCATGTATATAGGTACCAATAATTTGGTTATCTTTAGAGATTGCGCCGTCTTGAAAAGCATCACTATTTTTCTGATGTACTTTACAAAATGGATTGCCCAGATCTGGCCCAGAAGACTCACCACAATGAATTTCATAACCAGAAAGCTTTCCTGAAAAACCACAAAAATCAAATTCTCCAGAAACTTGTCGCAACTGTTTTTCTGGTTTTAGATATGTTTCAAAATCTAATAGTTTTAATCCTTCACTAGAACCTGCGCTTGTTTCAATGCCACTAGGATCATGAATATCATTGCCAAGCATTTGGAAACCGCCGCAAATACCTAACAACTTTCCACCATATCTTAAATGTTTATTGATTTGTTGCTGCCAACCTTTTTGTTTTAAATAATCCAAATCATCTCTTACATTTTTAGTACCTGGCAAAATAATAAGATCCGCTCCCTCTAAAGATTCATCACCCGAAATAAAATCTAACTTAACATGTGAATGCCACTTTAATGGTTCAAAGTCAGTGTGATTACTGATACGAGGTAATACTGGAATTTTAATCTTAATCGTCTGTTTGGATTGATTCGTTTGTACCTGAATGGCATCTTCAGCATCAAGCTTCAATTCAGGAATAAAAGGTAATACGCCAAAAACATTTTTTTGAGTGTAATCCTTTAACCAATCCAAGCCACTTTGTAATAACTCAAGACGACCACGAAACTGATTAATAATAAAACCTTTCACTCTCTCCCTTTCACTCTCAGAAAGCAAATGGAGTGTTCCTATTAAGTTGGCAAAAACGCCACCACGATTAATATCCGAAATTAACAACACAGGACAATCAACTGTTTCAGCAAAACCCATATTGGCAATATCATTTTTTCGGAGGTTAATTTCAGCAGGACTGCCTGCACCTTCAATTAAGACAACATCAAATTCATTTTGTAGACGCTTATAAGAGGCTAATACTTTTTCAAAAGCCATGGCCTTAATATCGCCAAAAATTTTTGCATCTAGCTGGCTTACCGCCTTACCATGAATAATCACTTGTGACTGCATATCGCTACTCGGCTTTAGCAAAACAGGATTAAAATCCGTTCGCAACTCGAGGCCACAGGCCGTCGCTTGTAAAGCTTGTGCTCGACCAATCTCTAAACCATCAGGTGTTACAGCACTATTTAAAGCCATATTTTGAGGCTTAAAAGGCGCAACGGAAATGCCCCGTCTTTTTAGTAATCGGCATAAACCTGTCACGCATATACTTTTACCAGCATCAGAACTGGTTCCTTGAATCATTAAACTACCTTTAATCGCAGGTTTAATATTCGACGTCATTTAAATGATGCTCGCTTGATTTAATGATATTAATTGAGCAAAATCATCTTGTGACTGATTTTGTTCATTTTGATAAATACTAATATGAGTTGTACTGGCATAATCGACTGCAAAGCGTTGAAACTGTATGCCTGATTGATAATCAATTTGTAAACACCAAGCCACTAAACTTCGAATAACACCTGCATGAGTGATCAGCGCAATTTTTTTACCCGAATATTGATGAGCTAATTCAAGAATTTTTTTTTCTAAATTTTGTGAAAATACCATTAAACATTCTGCATTGGGTGGTAAATATTTAGCTGGTTGTTGAGTAAATTGAATAAACGCTTGAGGATGCTTTTCGCTTAATTCCTGGTAACTTAATCCATCCCAATCACCAAAATCATATTCTTTCCAGGCAGAATCAATACTGAGAGGCAATTGACTTTTTTTATGCCATGAGTTGGAAAAATTAGCACAACGCTTTAATGGACTAGAAATGACCTGATCAAATTCATCAGAACGATCATATAAAAAACTTAACTGCTTTTTTCCAAACTCAGTTAAATCACAATCAGTTAAGCCTAACAAGCTATTTTGTAGCTCAGGTTGTCCATGACGAATTAAATAAATATCTGTTTTCATACTATGAGCCACCACCTGATGAATCATCAGTATGAATATCTTTTTGTGGCTTTAGCTGAATAGAACAGCCAGCAACAATTAAATGGGCTCGTTCAGCCAATTGTGTTAAGGACTGATTTAACCAACCTGCTTGGTCAACAAACTCGCGACTTAAATTTCCCATAGGAATAACACCACTACCCACTTCATTGGAAACTAAAATAACTTGAGCAGGAGTATTTAAGAGTGACGCTATAAAAGCTTTTTTTTCTTTCTGCCAGCTTTCTTCGTCATAAGTACATAACCAATTACTTAACCAAAGTGTCAAACATTCAACCAATAGAATATGATTTGGACTCTGATATTCTTGTAAAACATTGGACAAATAAAAAGGCTCTTCAACAAGCGTCCAACTTTTTGGCCTTGATTGCTGATGATGCTTAATTCTATCACGCATTTCTTGATCGCCAGCTGTTGCGGTTGCAATATAAACCACTTGATTATCGGTCTTGTTTGAACAAGATTTTTTTAGAGCTCTTGCTGCTAGCGACTCTGCAAAACGACTTTTACCAGATCGAGCTCCACCTAGAACTAGGTTAATCATGCTTGAGCTCCTAAAATAAGCAATACCAAGTAAATACTTAATTCTGCAACTTGTTGTGTTGCGCCAAGCGTATCACCAGTAAAGCCCTGAATATGTTTTAATAGAAATAATCGAGCAATGACTACAAGAGCCAATAAAACCAATAATAAAACAAGAGCAATATCAGTTATTAAAAATAATGCTAAGCCCGCTATCAATAAATTAATTTTAAGATCGAAAAAATCTTTTCCTTCAGCAAGCGGTTTAACTTTAGATGCATCTTGACCAGCGACATAAGGTAAAACAAAAACTAAAACACTCGAGACAGCACGACTAATAGGATGTGAAACTATTAAAGCAATGAATAAAAGCTCATCGCTTAAAAGACTAATATGCCAAAGCAAAAAGAACTTTATGCTTAAAGCAAACCATAATCCGGTTGCTGCATAAGTGCCTAAACGAGAGTCTTTCATAATGGTTAGCTTTTGTTCTTGAGTCCAACCACCGCCAAAACCATCACAGGTATCAGCTAAACCATCTTCATGAAAACATCCCGTTAATAAAACACTCAACAACATACTAAAAATAATCGACAGTGTCGTTGGTAAAAAAAACATCAAACTCCATAAGAAAAGAGCACAGATCCCACCTATTAACCAACCCACTAAAGAAAAATAACGATTTGCTTGATTTAAATGCTCTTGACTAAAATCAAGATCTTGAGGTACAGGTAAACGGGTTAGAAAACCTAACGCAATATAAAACAAATTAAGCTGTTGCTTTAATTGCTTCATACGTTATCAACACCAGCCGTTTCAAAACTAGCCATTTGATTATAAAAAGCTTCTGCCGCTTTAATTAATGGTAGGGCTAATGCAGCACCCGTCCCTTCACCAAGACGTAAGTCTAGCTGTAGTAAAGTTTTTACCTGTAAGTAGTCTAAAAGTTTTTTATGTCCTTTTTCCTCTGACTGATGAGAAAAAATCATATATTCAATGATATTAGGGTTTATCTTATAGGCAACAAGTGCGGCTGTTGTGACAATAAAGCCATCAACCAAAATGACACATTTTTTCTCTGCAGCCGCGAGCATGCCGCCAACAATTTGTACAATTTCAAAACCACCAACCGCAGCTAATGTACTATAAATCGAGTCAAAGTTATCAGCGTGTTTATTTAATGCCGACTGGATTAAATCAAGCTTTTTGGTATAAGCTGAATCATTAATTCCGGTGCCTCGCCCCACACAATCTTTTATCGAAATCCCTGTAATAGCACACATTAACGCAGATGCAGAAGACGTATTTGCAATACCCATTTCACCAAACCCGAGTAAATTACAGCCTTTTGCAATGATTTGGTAAACCACTTCCGCACCCAAAGACAAGCCCTGATAGACATCACTTTCTTGCATAGCCTGAGTTTTTTCAAAATTTTGTGTACCTTGCCCTAAACGCTGGCAGATTAAATCATTATGCTTAATCGGATTAATAATGCCGGCATCAATCACTTGTAAATTGATTTGATTAGCTCGACAAAAGCAATTGATGGCACCACCACCATTAAGAAAATTCATAACCATTTGACCGGTTACTTGCGACGGAGCAATACTAACGCCTTCAGCAGCAATGCCATGGTCTGCAGCAAAAACTAACAGCGTGGGCTGATTAATAA
>CAYPMT010000151.1:0-5239 GCA_964411875.1 uncultured Kangiellaceae bacterium | reverse complement strand
TTTACTCACCACCAAAGGCGAAAACGACTGACAGGTTGGCATTAACTCAATCCGATTAATATTCACATGGTCAGGCAAATTTGCACTCCAAAAAACACTTTCCGCAATATCTTCAGCCGTCAGTGGCTGTACATCTTGATAAACTTGATCGGCTTTTTCTTGGTCACCATGGAATCTTACCAAAGAGAATTCTGTTTCTGCTAAACCAGGTTCAATATTGGTCACTCGAATTCCCGTACCCGCTAAATCAGCGCGCAAATTCAAACTAAACTGAGCTACAAAAGCTTTAGTCGCACCATAAGTATTACCTCCAGGATAAGCATAGCTGCCGGCAATTGAACCAATGTTAATAATATGCCCTCGCTTTGCTTTAACCATTTGTGGCAAGATAGCTTTGGTCATAAATATCAATCCTTTAATATTAGTATCAAGCATGGTTTGCCAATCATTCGCTAAGGCTTTATCCGCTGACTCCAATCCTAAAGCCAAACCAGCATTATTCACTAATAAATCTACGTAACAATTTTCTTGTTGTAAGTAATTAATAAAGTCGTCAATATCCGATTGTCTACACACATTAAATTGAAAAATTTTACATTGCGCTTTGCCGAGCTGCTCTTGTAATTGCGAAAGTCGATCATAACGCCTTGCCAAAGCAATGACTTGCCAACCTTGACTAGCAAATTGAACCGCTATTGCTCGACCAAAGCCTGAACTTGCGCCAGTAATAACCACTGTTTTTTTCTGGTTTGAAGTCATTTTATTAAATCCTCAAGTTTTTGTTCTCATCTATTAAAAAGAATGTTTTTATGATTAATTAATATTTTTTAGGTAAACTCTAACCATGTAAAAAAGCTATTCGAGCAATCACTTTTATGGCAACTTACGCCATTGGCGATATCCAGGGATGTTACCAGACTTTTCAAGCACTATTAAAAAAAATTCAGTTTAGCCCTGACAAAGATTGTCTCTGGCTAGCAGGCGATATGATTAACCGAGGCAAAAATTCACTACAGGTTTTATCCTTTATTTATGAGCATCAAGAAAAAATACACTGCGTTTTGGGGAATCACGACTTACACTTTCTTGCAGTGGTTTCTGGTGCTCAAAATGCAAAACCTAAAGACACTTTTGATGATATTCTCAACTCATCAAAATGTGATGACCTAGTTAACTTTCTTATCAAGCAGCCTCTTTTTTATTATGATAAAAAACTTAATTTCGCTATGGTACATGCTGGTGTCCCATTTGACTGGAACTTAAAACAAACCCAAGCCTACTCACAAGAAGTCAGCGACTATTTACAGTCAAATAAACGTCTCGATTTTTTTGCTAAAATGTATGGTGATGAGCCAAGTCAATGGAAGCCATCTCTATCAGGCATACCGCGACTTAGATATATTACTAATGCTTTAACACGCATGCGCTACTGTCAAGCTAATGGCCAACTTGAGTTGACATTAAAAACGTCGCCGGATCAACAAGCTAAAAACTTAATCCCATGGTATGAGCTGAGTAAGAACCAAATTGATTACAATTTGGTTTTTGGACATTGGGCTTCTTTACAAGGCAAATGTCCAATCAAAAACTTTTATGCTCTAGATACGGGTTGTGTTTGGAATGGTCAATTAACCGCTCTGCGTTTAGACGATAAAAAGCTATTTGCTTGCCAGTCAATAGAATAGTTCTTACCAATTTAAGTATTATTTAACTCTGACATCACTTCTTTATATCGAAAGCAATCAATAGTGTGGTCATTCACCATACCAACCGCTTGCATAAATGCATAACAAATTGTTGTACCAACAAAAGTAAATCCTGCTTTTTTGAGCGCTTTTGACATAGCATCTGATTCTTTAGTATTGGCAGGAACGTCTGCTAATGTTTTCCAACGGTTAATCATTGGTTTACCACCGACAAAACCCCATAAGAAATCAGAAAAACTAATCGTCTCACTGAGCTTTAAATAAGCTAGTGCATTTTTTCTAAAACCAAAGACCTTAAGTCGATTACGAATAATTCCAGGGTTTTTTAGGTGTTTTTCTAATTGTTTGTCCGTTAAAGCCGCCATTTTGACTGGATCAAAATTATCAAACGCTTGGCGATAATTTTCACGCTTTTTCAGTACAGTTATCCAGCTAAGTCCTGCTTGGGCACCATCTAATAACAAATGCTGAAACAATAATTCACTCTGATAAACCGGAACACCCCACTCTTTATCGTGATAATCAATATAAACTGGGTCATCACTCACCCATTTACAACGTGGCATATAGGCCTCCTTTTGTATATACTAAAAGCAACGGACTTAATTATTAAGTACCTATTATGCAGATAATTGACTAGAAGAAAAGTAGTGGCAGATTCTTTCAACTTTAACCAAGTAAAAAAAACCTTAAAAAGCTCAGTTGACTCAGGCAAAAGGCGACTGTCCTATTTATATGATTTAATCTCGCGAGAAGGTTGGGATGGCGTCATTCATTGGTTTAAATCACATAATCAAATTGATCAGCTAAGCGCTGCGATTGAGGAATTGGTTATTTCCAGTGAAAATGAAGACTTTACGCTATTGCAAGTTGAAACAACACTAAATAGCTTTAAATTACTAGAAGAAGATCAAAGCCAAGCCGAATGGTATAAAACAGCCCATTGCCTCATAGAAGAATTTGAACAAAAACTTTTAGAAAATAAATTATTTGACTTAAAAAAATTACAACTTGTCTGTAAAGAACTTCGATTTATTAGTGACTCAAACGAATTTCATGAACGTTATCGTTTGCAGTCAATTCAGCAAAAGGTGACAGCCATGTATCAGAATCTTGAAAAACATATTAATGATTACAAACTTTTAGAAAAAGAACGAATTGAGTTAAAAGCGGGTCAAGATAGCGTTAAACAAGCAGAGTTAGAAAAAGAAAAAGCTCAGGCTGAAGCTAAAAAAGCTATGTTGGAAAGTGTTAAAGTCAAGGAACAACGTTTAGCGATTATCGAAGAAAAAAAGAAAAAAGTTGCTGATAAAGAATTAGTTGAAGCACAACAAGCTAAAGAGTTAGAAATAGCTGAAGCCCAGTCGAAACAAGCTGAAGTTGAACGTCAAGCAAAACTTCAAGATGCTTATATTGATCTTCAATTAGAAGAAAAGATAATGAAGTGGGATGCAAAGGATGTCGCAGCATTACTAACTAAAAAGCTAGAAGATGCGAACCTTGATGACAATAAAAAACAAAGCTTACTCGTTTTATTAGAGTCACTCTAGTTAAAAAAATTAAAGCCTTTCTATCATGCAACAATCTAAATC
Source organism: uncultured Kangiellaceae bacterium (assembly GCA_964411875.1). GTDB lineage: Bacteria > Pseudomonadota > Gammaproteobacteria > Enterobacterales > Kangiellaceae > Aliikangiella. Next base: position 1,941 of record CAYPMT010000151.1, on the reverse strand, counting down.
ATTAGGTTTTTCAGCAAATGATAAAAAACCTAAAAAAAGTGCCAACAAAAAATCAGGTGTTATAAGAATTATTGGTGGTGATTGGCGGGGTAGGAACATTCACTTTACGGGTGTTGATGGTTTAAGACCTAGCCTGGATAGAACCCGAGAAACCTTATTTAATTGGTTATCACCTTACATTCATAATACTCATTGCCTCGATCTATTTGCTGGCAGTGGTGCACTAGGTTTTGAAGCAGCATCAAGAGGTGCCCAAAGTGTCACCTTGGTAGAACGTCATAAGAAAGTTTCTGAAAATTTACAAAAAAATAGTACAATACTCAATGCCAATAACATTCAAGTGACCAATCTTGATGCTCTTAAGTTTCTTGAATACAACAAAAAATCATTTGATTGTGTGTTTTTAGATCCCCCGTTTGGAAAAAACTTATTAGGCGATATACTCAAAAACTTAAAGCCGCATTTATCTAATGATGCGCTCATTTATATTGAGCTAGCCTCCGAAGATTATCATGATGAAAATTACCAGCAGCTATTAAAAAACCATTTAACCAACCTTAAGTTCAAAAAAACGCCCCGCTTTTGTTATGGCCTCTATCAAATGAATTAATACTATTGTTAAAAGCCTGTTTATTGAACAATCAATATACTGTAGACTTGCAGCCCGTTTATTCAGAAGCTTTTTCATTTTAACTAAAAACACTATTTGCAGTCGTTATTTAAAACGCTTCTTATAGAATAGAAAGTGTTACTTGAAAAGGTTATCGACCATTCTTATGAAGCCAGTATTATGAGTTTTACCGATTTAAAGCTATCACCTCTTATTCTAAAAGCCGTTGAAGAAGAAGGCTATACAACGCCCTCACCTATTCAAAAACAAGCTATTCCTGCCGTTATTGAAGGCAGAGACGTTATGGCTGCAGCTCAAACCGGTACCGGTAAAACAGCTGGCTTTACCTTACCAATATTACATCGGCTTTTATCGGGTAAAAAAGCCCCGTCTAATCATGCTCGAGCATTAATACTTGCACCAACGAGAGAGCTCGCTCTACAGGTGAATGAAAGCATTACCACCTATGCTAAACATACATCGCTTTCATCAACAGTTGTTTTTGGCGGCGTAAAAATTAATCCACAGATGATGAAACTCCGTAAAGGCACTGATTTATTGGTTGCAACACCGGGACGTTTACTTGATTTGTATCAACAAAACGCTATTAAATTTAATCAAATAGAAGTTCTCGTCTTAGATGAAGCCGATCGAATGCTAGATATGGGTTTTATTAAAGATATTCGTAAAATTATTAGCTTGTTACCTAAAAAGCGCCAAAATTTATTATTCTCTGCCACTTTTAGTCAAGATATTCGTGAACTGGCAAAAACACTAACAAATAACCCTGCTGAAATTTCCGTCAGCCCTAGAAACACGACGGTTGAAACAGTCGAGCAGTGGGTTTACCCCGTTGATAAAAAACGCAAGCCAGCTCTTTTAGTTGAGTTGATGGTTGAAAATAAATGGGGCCAGGTGCTTGTTTTTACTAAAACAAAATTTGGTGCGAATAAACTGAGTTATTATTTAGAGAAAGGTGGCTTTAAATCTGCCGCTATTCACGGCAATAAAAGTCAAGGCGCTAGAACCCGCGCGTTATCCGAGTTTAAAAAAGGTGAGCTCCAAGTTTTAGTGGCAACTGATATTGCTGCCCGTGGGTTAGACATTGATCAACTACCTCAAGTAGTTAATTTTGATTTACCCAATGTTGCTGAAGATTATGTGCATAGAATTGGTCGAACGGGCAGAGCTGGTGCAAGTGGACAAGCGGTTTCATTAGTTGCCGCTGATGAATTTAAATTATTAACGGGTATTGAACGTTTAATTCAATCAACTATTCAACGAAAATTGATTGATGGCTTTGAACCCACTCATGATTTACCTGCCTCTCA
>CAYPMT010000150.1:0-5239 GCA_964411875.1 uncultured Kangiellaceae bacterium | reverse complement strand
ACTTGATATGCCTCGAATTAACTGGTCTCTCGGTTTAATTGTGCCTAAGCGGCTCATTAACGAACCTTTAAATAATTTATTCTGGTTATCAATTGGTGTCGTTATTTTGTTAAATTTGGTTGTGATTTTGGTTACTTATTTATCTAGCCTCAAAACCAGCCGTCCACTTAAACAAATTATCAGTTCAATGGAAGAAATTACCAAGGGTGAGGGTGAGTTAAGCAAACACATTGAAATTAAACGCAATGATGAAATTGGTCATTTAAGTGCTCAGTTCAACCAGTTTATTGGTAACATACATGATCTCGTAGAAAAAAGTCACTCATCAACCAATCAACTCCGTCACTCAGTTTCTGAAGTCAATGAACTCTGCATCAAAAGTAGTGATACCGCTGTTACACAAAAAGAACATATTCAATTAGTTGCTACAGCAACAACCGAAATGGAACAAACAGTACAAAATGTCTCAAAAAGCGCCTCTGGCGCTTCTGAAGCAGCCGACTCAGCAGAGCAACAAGCCCATGAAGCCCAAGAAATTATATTAACCTCTATCGATAGTATCGATGATTTGTCTGACTCAGTTAATGAAGCGGTTGATGTCATCAAAAAGCTGCATAAAGATAGCCAAATGATTGGAGAAGTACTAGAAGTGATTGAAAGCATTGCAGGACAAACCAATTTGCTCGCCTTAAATGCTGCCATAGAAGCGGCCAGAGCTGGAGACCAAGGTAGAGGTTTTGCTGTCGTTGCTGATGAAGTTCGCTCTTTAGCCAGTCGTACACAAGAATCAACCCAACACATTCAAGAGATTATTGCTGGCTTACAATCGAATGCCAATAATGCTGTAGAAGTTATGGCTTTAGGTAAAGAAAAAGCCCGTATTGGCGTTGAAAAAACTGAAACAATTAAAACCGTATTAGGTAAAATTGTTGAATCAGTTGATGCGATTAGAGAAAAATCTTTTGAAATTGCATCAGCAACTAAAGAGCAAGTTCAAGTTGCTGAAGAAATCAGCAGCAAAACAATTCATATACACGATATGGCTGAAGAAACCGCTGAACAGGCATTATTAGTCTCTGACAATATGTCACGCCAAGACTCAATGGTTAAACAACTTAGCGAATTAATGAAGCGCTTTCGTTTGTAACTGATAAAAGCCTATTTATCTTTTTTCTGAACGCAGTATGTTGTATATTAGAAAAACTAATAACTCGTTTTACTGTGTAAAAATATTACTATTAACAAGTTATGCAAAAAAACTCTGACCTAGATAGTTTAGTTAACCCTTCAGAATCATTAGTTGAGGAAAACTGTCGCCTAAAAGAGTCCCTTAAGCAACTCATCAGTAGTGCTAGTCACAATCAAGAAACCCAAGAAAAATTCTCTGAACTAGAGCTCTACTTTCTTGAGTCAGCCTCCTACGAAAATTTAATTAAACGCATTCTCATCGATTTAAAACAAAAGCTTCGACTAACACAAGTCGAACTCTTTTTATTGGATGTTCACGGCGATACTCAACAGTTAATTAAAGAGATTTATGGTGATCTCGACTATATAAATCTTATTTATGTTAACTCAAGTCAACTGATTAAAACTTTATACCCTAATAATGCATTGTGCGTCACTTTAAATCAGGAAGATAAATTCATTCATCAGCTATTCCAAAATCAATCAGCTCAAAGCCACAGTGTTGCTATGCTACCCTTAGTAAGAGGCAACCAAATTATTGGCAGTTTACATCTAGGCAGCCGAAACCATAAACGTTTTCAACCTAGTTTAGCGACTAATTTTCTACAACACCTTGGCTCAATTATTAGTGTCTGTATTGAAAATTCACTCAACCAAGAAAGGTATAAGCATTTAAGTTTGGTTGATTTACTCACTCGCGCTAAAAACAGGCGTTATTTCTTCCAAGCTTTGGCTAAAGAAACGGCTCGCTCTTGTCGCTCTAAGCAAGCACTATCATGTTTATTTATTGATATTGATCATTTTAAAAATATTAATGATCAGTATGGGCATCAGACCGGCGATAAAGCTTTATGTGAAGTTGCCAATGCAATTACTCCTTTAATGCGTCAATCTGATATTCTGGCTCGTTATGGTGGTGAAGAATTCACAGTGTTACTACCAGACACAGGTAGTAAGCAGGCAAAAGAAATTGCTGATCGCATTCGTGAACATGTCTCTCAATTACACATAACCAGCGAAGACAGTGGTTCATTTAATGTCACTATTTCAATTGGTGTGAGTAGTTGGCAACCCAATGCTAATAGTACTGCTACAATTAATCCTAAAGAAATTCAACAACAATTAGTCAACCTGGCCGACAACTGTGTTTATCAGGCAAAAGATTCTGGTAGAAATTGTGTTAAAGCCGCACAAATGCCCTAATATAGCCAAAGTCTAACTATTTAATTTCTTGGATAACTCATCCAGGTCGATTACAATAACTCGCTCTATTTAAAAAAACACAATAACTATCCTTTATGGGAATCATTTATGAGCTCAAAATTAGCTAGCCACTATGCTGATATACTTTCTGGAATTGGTGAAGATTTAAATCGAGACGGTTTAAAAGATACACCTCAACGTGCCGCTAAAGCCATGCAGTTTTTAACTAGAGGTTACCATCAATCTTTAGATGAAGTTGTTAATAACGCTATTTTTGAATCTGATAATGATGAGATGGTTATCGTTAAAGATATTGAGCTTTATTCCTTGTGCGAACATCATCTGCTGCCTTTTATTGGTAAATGTCATGTAGCTTACTTACCAACTGGAAAAGTCATTGGTCTATCAAAAATTGCTCGTATTGTTGACATGTATGCCAGACGTTTACAAATTCAAGAAAATTTAACCAAACAAATTGCAGAAGCGGTTATGCAAACTACTGAAGCATCTGGCGTTGGTGTTATTATCGAAGCAAAACATATGTGCATGATGATGCGCGGTGTTCAGAAACAAAACTCAGTTATGTCTACTTCAATTATGTTAGGGAAGTTTCGTTCACGCCCTGAGACACGCGCTGAGTTTCTCAACTTATTAAAAAGTTAATTTTAGTGTTTAAAACTTTATTGTGACCAGTGCACAACTAAAAAAATTTTCTGATGTTGTTCCGGCTAATATTAAATGGTGTGATGGCCAACCTTTTAATCAAAACTTTAATGATGTTTATTTTTCAACCGATGATGCTTTAGCAGAATCAGATTATGTTTTTATTCAAGGTTGTCAATTAGAGCAAGACTGGTTAAACAAAAATCAAATGATTTTTAATTTGCTTGAACTAGGCTTTGGCAGCGGTCTTAACTTTTTGCTAACCATGCAATTATGGAAAAAGCTTTCCCCAAAAAAAAACCACCGCTCTCTTCACTACTTAAGCATAGAAAAGCATCCTTTAAAACTTGATGATTTAAAAAAAATTCATCAGCTATGGCCAGAGTTATCCATAGAATCGCAACAATTACTAACCAATTACCCATCAACTACTTTTGGTCGTCATCAAATTCACTTTGACTCATTAAATATCACCCTCACTCTTTTTTTTATGCCTGCTGAAATCGCTCTTGAGGATTTAATTAAGGAAAATCAACTGCAACAAAAAAATTTAACCATTGACCATTGCTTCTTAGATGGTTTTGCACCCTCAAAAAATCCTGACATGTGGCATGAGTCGATCATAAAAATGATCTGGCAGCTATGTAAAGTCAATAGTAGAATTGCTACCTTTAGTTCTGCCTCCAAAGTTAGAAAGTTGCTTTCAGAAGCTGGTTTTAGCGTTGCCAAAATAAAAGGCTATGGTCGAAAGCGAGAAATGTTAACAGCTCAGTTAAAAGATGATCTCAAACAATCAGAATCACAAAATCAACAAGCCAAATCAGTTAACCTAAAGTATGAAACACCCTGGTTTAAAAAGAAATACCAAGAAAAACCTAAAACAGTTGCGCTTATTGGTGCTGGCATAGCAGGTTGTGCAACGGCTTACTGCCTTGCTAAGCAAGGTATTAAGGCTGATATTTTTGAGTCTGGAAATGACTTGGCTAGTCAGGCTTCAGGAGTATCAGCGGGCTTATTTCATCCACAACTCACTTCGGATATAAATATCAATAGTCAATTTAATTGGCTGGCTTATCTATATTTAATTAGATTTATTCAGTCACTTTCTCAAAAAGAACAAGACTCACTCATTATTAACCGAGGTGTTAAACGTTTATTAACTGACAAAAAACAGTTTGATCAATTTTTATCACTCATTCAAAAGCTCTACTTAACAGACTGGATAAAACCTGACTCAAACGATTTAAATTCAATTTTCTATGCCGATGGTGGAGCGTTAGATACTTATCAATTCTGTCAGCTACTCATTCAAAAAACAAACAAGCAAGCTAAAGTATTTTTTAACTCAGAAATAACTCATTTAACTCAAGAAAAGAATCACTGGAAAATTCATTATCAAGACAAACAATCTGTTTATCAAGATGTAATTTTTTGTGGTGGAGCCACTAGTTTATTAAAAAATAATTTCATTCCTTTTAATACTCGAATAACTCAAGGTCAAACTTGTCAAATAAGCTCTAATCACCTAACCGCAGAGCTATTACATAGTCTCGTCGAGAAAAGTTATATCATTCCTTACTCAAATGGCGAACTTCTACTTGGCTCAACCTTTGATGATGTTTTAAAAAAAGACCAAAGTGCATTGTTTTTTAAAACGACTCAACTAAATAATAAAAGCCAAGATAAACTACTAGAGCAAAGCAAACAGTTATTAGAAAAAACCAATAATCAAATAGTTATATCAGAAGAAAACAAGTTGATTCCATTGAGCGGCAAGCTAGGTTATCGTCTGCATTCACTTGATCGCTTACCACTTGTTGGGGCAGTTCCTAATCAAGAGAAACTCCAACAAGACTTTAACCAACTAGGAAAAAAACCAATTAATAGAAATAAACTCAGCTATTATAATACTGAAGGCCTTTGGCTAAACACCGCTTACGGCTCTCATGGATTGCTCTATTCCCTACTAGCCAGTCAACATCTAACCAGCGCAATTAGCAATATGCCCTCTCCTATTGAACAAGCTCTATCTAATGCGATTAACCCTACTCGATTTACTATAAGGGCAATGAAAAAATAGTCTCTTTGTATTTTAATTCTAGCTAAAAAAATGCTTATATATTTCCAGACAACATAAAAGGAGCAACTAACGCAACTGCTAATCCTATAGCAGCCAAAACAATAA
>CAYPMT010000149.1:0-5313 GCA_964411875.1 uncultured Kangiellaceae bacterium | reverse complement strand
TTATCTTTAATTGAACCACCAAAACTTTGGAAATTTGAATCCGTCTTACCATAGGTGACATCTACAGTCGGCTCTAAATACCATTCTCCAATTTGAACAGGAATAACACTCGCAGCATTCAACCGTTCTACAAACAGGAAACTCAAAGAGAGTCCACATAAAACGACATAGAATGATATGCGTAAAGCTCCTTTGCATTCAAAGAAGCCTAACTTCAGGAAACTGTTAGTGTACTGGTTACTCGTCATACCAGTCACTCTTTCTTACCCAAGCCTTAAACTTTGGCGGCAGCACAACCTTGTACCATTTATCATCATCCTTAAGAATACGAACAACTTCCCCCTTCCTAAAGACATTGAATTTAGTATCATTATTCACAATAGGCTTCGAGCGTGCTATTACATTCTCAGCTATGACTTTCCCATAGCCAAATTGATTTTTCACGAACTTTTTATACACCCAGGCTGTGAAACCTGTCGAACTCTCAACTATCAACCAACCTGCTTTCTTAGATTTAAAAACCGTTAAATTCTTCCTGTTTGGTAGTGCTGCTAATACCGAACTACCTTCACTAGCAGAAACATACACGTTTATTTCTTTTGCAAGAGTTGAACTAGACTTTACAGGAGCCGCTTTAATATTTTTTTCAGGCTGCTTTCTTTGAGTAACATCAACTGCTCGTTGTGTTTTTAACACTCCTTTTGTCGCAGGAGGCTTCAAAGCAACTGTGTTAGAGGAATTTTTATTAGAAGCTTTTTTAAATTGCTCTTCGTCTTCCCAGCCAAGTTCTTTCAAAACCTCTTTAGACTTAGGCTCACCCTGAGCCGCTGCTTTATTAAACCAATACTTGGCTTTTTCATTGTTCTCAGGCAAGCCAAGTCCAAGAAGATACCCTCTTGCCACATTAAATTGAGCATGCGAATGCCCTGCTCTAGCAGCCTTCAACCAGAATTTCAGGGCTTTGGCAGTATCCTTACCAACACCAGCTCCCGTCATGAATAAGACACCTAAATTATACTGAGCAACCCTATGATTTTGCTTTGAAGCTAAATCATACCAATACGCAGATTTTTTAAAACGATCCTGATCTTTAGACTGAGTTTCATAAAACAAACCCAGCCTAAACTGAGCTTCCTTGTCACCGCTTTCAGCAACTTCTATCAATTGTTCCTGACTTAACCTCAGCATATTAGATGGCAAAGGAATAGTGTCGTCAGCCACAACAACCATTGGCACGATCAACATTATCGCCACCAGAAAACAATAAACATTATGTTGGTTAAGAAACATTAAAATACATTATGCCTTTCGCCTCCATTAAAAAGCAGCCAAAGGACTTCCTCCATATATCAATAATAGCAAATAAACACGCCAAATTTAACCAAAATAAAACAGTAAATCTCTTTTTTTTACATATATTTACAGTAATCACCTCATAAATACACTTAATACAGCCTTAAGCTCTTATGAATATGCCCTTAAACCTTTATAATTGACTTACTATGCTATATCTTATTCACGGCCTTTTTTTTAAATCTAACGTAAAGTTATCGTTACCTGAGGTAGCTCATGCACCGCGTGTTGACGTTGCCATTCAATTCAAGAAAATTGACTTTAACTCACTAGATAAATATTCAAACCCAACTAATGAAGTGTTTGCCAGATTAATCAATAACCAAAATATATTCGTTAGCCTTCCTGATATCGCCAAGTTTCATATCAAAGATGGAAAAACAATAGTTATTGACTCATATGACGAGTCACTTAAAAACTGGCCTGATATCGAACTCTATTTATTCGGATCAGTCATTGGTGTCATCCTCACCCAAAGAAACCTATTCGCCTTTCATTCAAATGCCGTTTTAATCAACAATAAAGGCGTTTTAATTGCGGGTGATTCAGGCGTAGGAAAATCAACTACTGCCGCGATATTTCAACAAAAAGGTTATGACGTCTTATGTGACGACATTGTCGTTGTAAACGAGAATTTGTGCATAAACGGGGAGTTTCCAAAAATTAAACTATGGAGTGACTCACTTGAAGAACTCAACATCCCACACTCCAATCTAGAGCCTGTTGCAACTCAAGAAGGTAAATTTCATTATCCTCTACCTCAAAAAAAACATGACTCATCAACGCAAATTAAAATAAATGTTTTTTATATTTTATCCACATCAGACAAAATTAATACTATCAAGATCGAGTCGGTAAAAGGCGCTAATCAATTTCAAAGCTTACTATCCAATACATACAGAAATGAGCTTATTACTGGCTTTGGTATACAAAAGCATCACTTAGATATCTGCTCACAGCTAGCTGAAAAAATAGCCATAATTAAAATTCAACGTCCAGTAGAACCCTTCTCCGGTTACGATATTGTTGAACGAATCATCCAAGATCTAGATGATAGAAGTCACTACTAAATGATTTTTAAAAAACTCATCCAATGCTACCTTCAGCCTGGCTATATTTTAGGTGTCGGCGTGTTTTTTGGCGAGTCAAATGCAAAGAAAAAACACAGAAAACTAATCACTCAATCACACCCCTCACTTCCCCGGTGGCAAGCTATTTCAATCTACATATTACTATCATCTTCATGGTATTTAATTGTATTTTGGATGCATTTAGCCTTCTTTTTATCAAAAAAAGAAAATATCAAACACTTAAAACCAAATAATTCCAGCGGCTTAATTTCAATCAAGAACCTGTTATATTCAGGTCTTTGGCTAGGAATATCGCCCTATAATTTCATAGCTCTAAACTTAGTACAAATACCTTTTAATGAATGGAAAAACTTTATCTTTATTGAAGAAGCGAACTCATGGCACACACACCTCAACCGAAACGACTGCAGTGATGATAAATTCAAACGAGATTTGAACACATTAACGGATAAAAAGAAATTCTCAGAGTACCTTTTAAAGCTAAACATACCTGCAATTGAGACCATTGGAAATTATGATAGAGGATCAAAACTATCAGCAAATGACATTCACTCCCTGTGCTCAATCCATGACGGAGTTTTCATAAAACCAAACTCACTTAACGCGATGAGAGGTTGCTTCCAAGTAAATATAAAAGGAATAGAAAAAAATAAAAATAATCGATCAATTGCTATCTGGGGTAGAAACCTGCATGGCGAATTTATAAATAAAAGGACAACAATAGAAAGTATGGAGGTAATTCAAAAAACACAGCAATCAACAAATATCATCATTCAACCGCTTTTAAAGAATAATGACTATCTAACTAAACATATTTTAGACGCAAAATGGGAGTCACTGATTACATTCAGAATTATAAGCAAGTTTGATTTACAGAGCCTAAGTACAAAAATACTGTCCGCAAGTATCGAATACCCTAAGGAAAAGAAGCCCCTTAGATCGTGGGGAATAGAAATAATTGATATTGAATCTGGTCTCACTCAAGACAATATCACCATTCCAAGCTGGCTAGAAATTAAGTCTTATGTGAACTTGGCTCACAAAGACTTTAAAAGCATTAAAACAATTGCCTGGGATGTGTGCTTACATAAAGAAAAAGTAAAGATTATTGAAGGAAACTTCGGCTGGGGAGTAATAGAGCAACAAAAAACGACATTTAAGGGGATTTTAAGTTCTATCTAGATAAATCAACTTGGGCTTCTAGGTATGTTCCAAGCTGGGGGACCAACAAATGTGCCTTCCGCCCCAGCCCAGCCAGACTTATTTGTTTTAGTTTGCGAGACATTAATAACAGTGCGGACTGGCTTTTTCCATTTTATTTTTTTAACCGTAGTTGGTGTATTTTCACCATCAACCATATATTTTTTTCTAATACTCGCCATGACGTCATTATAACTCATTTGTCTTCAAATTTAAAATTATTGCCACCGCCAATCTTTTTTACCTATTTTTTTAATCAGCCTTTCGCTACTCACTCCCTGCATGGAGCTTAATGCATTGCCTTGCCTTAATAACTTTAAAATATTTAAATCTTGCTTGCTAAAATTAGAAGAGGCGTTTAGTCCAGCCCAAGGCACTTTCATGCCTAACAACATCACCAAGCAACCATCTTGCGAAAAATAATCTACTTTTGGTAACAAGTTAAATGCTAAGAAATTAGGACCTATTTTCATATAAAGATCTACAAAATCTTGTAAGCCCCCTAATGGGGTTTCACTTGTCGCCATTTTCCAAAATGGTGTGGAGAGGCGATCATTAAATCGATAATGAAGAGCTAAGAAATCCCTAATATGCAGCCACTCCAGCTCAGTCACTTGATTATAATTCTCAGTCAATGCTGCATTATTGAACGACACATTCAATGAGTCAGCCAAACGCTTAGATTGATTACAAATAACCTGAATATTGGTTGCCTCTAATGGCTCAACAAAACCACATGCATTGCCTATTGCAGCTACATTTTTAACCCATGCGTTACGTATTCTTCGAGTTTCAAAAGGGACGGTTCTAATATCCGACACCCTTGGGTTTTTTTTCTTAAACTCTGCAACAGCCTCATCTTCACTGGTGAACTCACTACAGTGCACATAACCACGATTTATTATTTTCTCATGCTCAATTTGCCAGCACCAACCCGCATCCATTGTCTCAGCAGTAGTGTATGGCTTTATAGGTTCGTCGTCTTGCCTATCCCAACCACCAACAATCGCTCTATCGCAAAACAAATGATCACGCATGCTAATGTAAGGTTCGTTTAACTGCTTATGAATCAACTCCCCTCGAAAACCCGACGCATCAATAAAGAAATCTGCTTCTAAAGTTTGTTCTATATCAAGAGTAATACTATCAATGCCGTTATCGCTTTGTTTTGCTGAAATGACCTTAGCGTCTATTAACTCACCGCCTAGCTGTATAAAGTAACTTTCTAAGTAATTAACAAATGTCTCATTTTCAAAGTGGTAGGCGGCCTCTTTTGGTAAGCCTTTTTCAGACATCACATCTTGTGCACATGGTAAAGTATTGTGTGACATGTGTTCAGAAATGTTTGATATTCCCTGCCAATCATTATCCAAAAAGTAATAGCCTAACGGTACTTTAGAGTTCGGGTGAATCTGACCTTCTAACTGGTTAGTAAAAGTATAATCAAAATAAGGGCGTTTCCCCCATAAAAACCTAGCACCCAACTTCCACGTTGGCCTCACTTGTTGATAGAAATCTTTTCTAGGAATCTCTAACGTATCATGGAAAAAGCTAGGAGTACTCCCGAAAGTACCTTCCCCGACCATAATATGACCAATTTGACTCGATCGAACTATCGTTACATCAAGATTGGGACAGGTCTTCAACAAGGTGATGGCAGATATTAAAC
>CAYPMT010000148.1:0-5315 GCA_964411875.1 uncultured Kangiellaceae bacterium | reverse complement strand
GAAATTGATTTAACTTTTTCAGCATTAAATTTTGAATGGAAAACAAAATAATCTCAATTTAAATAAACAAAAAATAGGGGCTGTTGATCTTTCACATTGGTAACCAAATAAAACAGCAAGCTAAAGCTAACGAACTGGCGTAATTTCTTTTTAATTTATCATATCTCGTGGCTATCGCTCGAAAATGTTTTAACCGAGCAAAGCTTATTTATCATCGACGTGACTTCTTTCTCAATAAGAAACATTTTTTGACAAGCCTAACAGCTGTTCAGTACTTGACATTCTCTTGATAAGGTTTGTTCGGTCCGAATCGAACATATTGATGTGACCAAGTTTTCTGCCTGCTCGGGGTAGCTTGCCATAAAGGCATACTTCACCATCGGGCAAGTTGATTTTCGGGAGATCCGTACCTCGTCCGAGCAAATTAATCATACCATTATAATAAGGAGATTCTGTGTGACCCAAAGGCTTACCTAAAATTGCCCTTAAATGATTTTCAAATTGGCAAGTAACATCACCATTTTTAGTCCAATGTCCGCTATTATGGACGCGAGGCGCTAATTCATTCACCATAAATCCTTCTTTTGTCAAAAACAGTTCCATAGTTATCACGCCCACATACTGCCATGCTTCCATCAGTGTCTTGAGGCTTTTTTTAGTTTTTCTAACATCCGCAGCAGCAATATTCTCTAGGGGTGCAATCGAACGTTTCAAAATTCCCGACTCATGATGGTTTTCTGTGATTGGGTAAAACTTAATTTCGCCATTAATAGACCGTCCTGCAATCAAAGAAGCTTCTGTGATAAAGTTAATTTTAGGTTCAACAATCCAGTCTTTTGGCGCCACTTTTTTAACCAGTCTACTAAGCTCCTGAGCACTATCAATATGCCATTGGTTCTTTCCATCATAACCATTTTCAAAAGATTTAATTACTAAAGGAAATCCATACACTCTGACTGCGTTTAATAAGCTTTTATTATCAGAAACTGGAAACCAAGGCGTCATTGGAATTTCCAGTTTCGACATGCCCATCTTTTCTTTCAATCGATGTTGGCAAGTCGCGACTATTTCTGGACTTGGAGACACTCGACACAAAAGCGATAATTCATAAAGCAATTTAGTATCAATACTTTCTCTTTCTACAGTAACAACATCTGGTATTCCTGTCGCCTGCAGCAAGGTTTCTGCAGGCATTCCTTTTCGCCAATGAACGATTTGACCAAGATTTTTAACGCAATCAACTGGTTCGTCTTCAATCGCCACAAAAGTAAAATTTAAATTGATTCTTTGGCCAGCTTCTGCCAGTAAGCGTGCCAGCTGCCCACATCCAAGTATTATTACATGCATCATTCAACCTCCATTGGTACGTTAGTGGATTGTTGTTTACGCCAGTCAATTAATTTCTGACGAATATCTTGATCGCTCACAGCAAGAATTTGAGCACCCATTAACCCTGCATTAAAAGCACCTGCTTCTCCTATGGCTTGAGTGGAAACGCAGACACCTTTTGGCATTTGAACAATTGATAAAAGGCTATCGAGCCCACTTAGCGCTTTGCTTTGAACCGGGACAGCAACTACCGGAAGATGAGTTAACGAAGCAACCATTCCGGGTAAATGTGCCGCGCCTCCAGCTCCTGCAATAATTAGTTTAATACCTCGCACTTCTGCTTCTTGGGCAAACGAAAACAGTCTATGGGGCGTTCTATGGGCGGAAACGACTTGGGTATCAAATGGAATTTCAAACCGCTCTAAAAGCTCAGTTGCCTTACTCATTGTGGTCCAATCCGATTGCGATCCCATAATAATGCTGACCACGGGTTTAGTATTCATAAATCATTTCCTTAAAGTGGTGATCCGTTTAACCAGACCGCAAATAGCCAGTAAACAGGCATCCCGGCTAAAATGTTAAATGGAAAAGTAATTCCTAAAGACGTCGTCATGCCGTAAGAGTGATTCGCATCAGGTATAAGACTGCGCATTGCAATGGGTACCGCGATGTAAGAAGCACTGGCGCTAAGCACAATGGTTAGAAAAATTCCGCCTGTCGTCAAGCCAATCAAAGCCGCAAATACACCGCCGATAAAACCGTTAATCAATGGCACTAAAGTCCCTAAAGCGAGTAAGAACGGACCGTCTTGTTTAAGTGTATTGATTTTAGATGCCGCATCCATTCCCATGCACAGAAGGAATAACGCTAGGACACCGCTAAATAGATCACTAAACATCGGCGTCAATTTCGATGCTTGTTCATTAGCAACAAGACCGATAACAAGGCCGCCAAAAAGTAAAACGACACTTTCATTCTTGAGAATATGCTTAAACCATTGTTGAAAAGGAACACTCTGAGCGTTTGTGTTTGCCAAGTACACTGCGACGAACATTGCCGGAAACTCGAGCAAGACGACGAACAGAGGAAAGTAACTTTCATAGTTAACTTGCTGTGATTCGAGTAGTGCTACAGCAACAGCGTAGGTGCCGATGCTCACTGATCCATAATGTGCGGAAATTGAAGCAGCGTCTGTCTGTTTAAAGTTGCCGATCCACTTAAGAATGGGGAATACAATTAGCGGTAAAAGAAGTCCTAATAATATAAATAGAGCGGCCTTAACAAAAACGCTGCTTGATAAGTTTTCAGCTAAAGCTGTGCCTCCTTTTAAACCAATCGCCAGCATTA
This sequence comes from uncultured Kangiellaceae bacterium, assembly GCA_964411875.1. Lineage (GTDB taxonomy): Bacteria > Pseudomonadota > Gammaproteobacteria > Enterobacterales > Kangiellaceae > Aliikangiella. Next base: position 2,639 of record CAYPMT010000148.1, on the reverse strand, counting down.
AAAAAATGCTAATGCCATGGTGTAAACCTTCCGGCATTTTTAAGCCAGAACCAATCAGTCTAGCTACAAACCCGAGAATAAAAAATAATACGATAATGTCTAGCTGCATGTTTATCTTCTCAATATAAATTGCAGTCGGCTATGCCTGTCTAACGCTGGCGCTATTTGCGCGCCAAAGTTTAACATCTTTGCGACTCGATAAGGATAATATAACGAGCAATCCCGCTACAGCATAGAGCGTCCAATGCTGGGGGTTCTGCGCTGAAGAAATACTACCAATTACAACTAATGTTAATGCTGTCGCTAAACAAAAAATAAACTGTCGATTATTCAATTAATCTTCCTCTTTGACTTGAGTTAAGCTGAATTGAATAAAGTTTGACAGATTCTTACTATAGAAAAAAATATATAATATTTAGGATATGTATTTATATTTATCTATAGTTAAAAGCTTGCAATTACTTTTACATTTTTAGACATACCCTTTAGCAACAGAATTCGAAAGCAATTCTGCAGCAATGTCACCACCTTCTTCTTGTAAGAATTGAAGAAATGTTTGAGCAATGTCTGATAGTTGTTTATTTTTTAAGTAGACCACATACCAGTGGTGCTTGAGGGGAAACCCCTTTACATTTAATATTTTAAAGCTAGACTTCGTCGCTTGAGCCAATGTGTGGACGGAAAGTATTGAGATCCCTAGCTTCGACATAACTGAATGTTTGATCGCCTCATTACTTTCAATTGTTAATTTATTGTGAACTGTGTTTCCCGAGTCTAGAAGATATTTTTCAACGGCAAAACGAGTCCCAGAACCTGGTTCACGCATAATAAAGGATTCATTTTTTAAGCTGGAAAATTGAATACTTTTTCTTTTGGCTAATGGGTGATCTGCGTGGGCGACGACAACCAAAGGATTGTTCACAAATTCGAATTTATCGATCTCGATATCTTCGGGCGGATGGCTAAAAACATAAAAGTCATCTTTGTTTTCTCTCAATCTCTCAATCATTGCACCTCGATTACCAATATTGAATGAAACTTCAATATTGGGATACTTTTCGCAAAATGGTCCCAATAAGTGCGGAAAAAAGTACTTTGCGGTAGTAACCACTGAAAGTCTTAAATGACCTGCTTGCAACCCCGAAAGACTGGCTAGTCGACTTTCCAAACGACTAACCGTATCAAAGATTTCGAGGGAACTGGTGTAGAGCTCTTTACCGGCGTCTGTTAAGTAGAGTTTTCGGCCTACCTGCTCAACTAGTGGAACATTAAGACTTTCCGATAGTTTTTTAAGTTGGATCGACACAGAAGGTTGCGCCAAGTATAGTTCGTTTGCCGTTTGACTAATACTGCCTGTTTCAGCAAATTTAACAAAAATTTCCAATTGACGAAACGTCCCGAGACGCGCGTGGAACCTGGACTTTGGCAGTGGCATCAGGCAACTCCTTACATTCAACAAAAACCAATACATTTATAATAATAAATATTAACACTAAATTAAATATATTTTTATAAATATCATTTTTATGACACAGTAAAGATACAAGCCGCGTTTGAGGACTCTCGTTTGGTTCTCGGATCTACTAGCAGGATAGCGCTAGTTAATGGTTAGGATAGTTCGCCGATTATCGCTACGCTAGACAAACTCAAAAAGTTCGTTTTTTTAAATACGCGAAACTCGAGAAGGCTATTTGATTATTTTATATTAAGGAAAAAATACGATGAAAATTAGGGGCTGTTGATCTTTCACATTGGTAACCAAATAAAACAGCAAGCTAAAGCTAACGAACTGGCGTAATTTCTTTTTAATTTATCATATCTCGTGGCTATCGCTCGAAAATGTTTTAACCGAGCAAAGGCATTTTCAACCAGATGACGACACTTGTATAAACACCAATCAATATCATTATTGCCTGTTTTACTGTTCTTTTTTCTTGGAATATTAGCAATAGAGCCTTTTGTTTTTATTTGCTCTCTAATCATCTCACTATCATAACCTTTATCCACAATCACATAATCAGATTGAGGTAATTGTTTAATTAAATGAGAAGCCGCTTTACTATCATGAACTTCTCCACTGGTAATATCAAACTCAATCGGCAAGCCATAACTATCAACAGCTAAATGGATTTTTGTGGTGTTACCTGCAACGCTTTGACCAATGGCTTCATTAGTCAAGGAAGAAGCTCCTGTCGAATGTTGATGTGCTTTTACAATACTTCCATCAATAAATTCCCATTCTAAATCAGTCAGTTGACTGATTGACTTGAAAGCTCTCAATAAAACACCCTTTTTCGACCATAAGTTAAATCGTCTATAAACTGTACTCCATTGACCGAAGCTCTCGGGTAAATCTCGCCAAGGACAACCTGTTCGTAAACGGAATAAAATACCTTCCATCGTTTTGCTGTGTTCAGGCTTGTTATAAACTCTATCTTTTAGCATAATCTTTTGTAGCTTTGACCAGTATTCATCACTGAGCATTAATCGAGGCATGGTAATCTCGTTGGTTTGTTTTTGGCGAAGTAAATTATACGAGATTACTTTTTTTTTATTAAATATATTTTGAAAGATCAACAGCCCCTAAATTGCTAAAACACCTGAGCAAAAAATAGCTCAGGTTATCACTCTCCCCCGCT
>CAYPMT010000147.1:2793-5343 GCA_964411875.1 uncultured Kangiellaceae bacterium | reverse complement strand
TTATCATCATAACTGGCTATTTTTAAAAGCACTACAATATCATGCGGTCTCATCAATACTTGTTCTGAATTCATAGTTTAAATATATTCCATATCGGAATACGGAATATTTTATATATTGATTTCAAAAACAAGGGGTTGATTGATGCTTTATTCCATATCGGAATACAGAATATGCATAGCTAGAGCGTGATAAAAGCCTTTTCCTACTAATTGATCATGTATAACTCTAAAAGCTATACACTCCATTTTGGCCTGATATTCTGACTGTCAATGATTAGTCTTTCTCGGTAATAGATATTACCGAGAGTTATTAACTCAATTACTGGTTACAAACATGTATTTCACGGAATACTATACTGTATTTTTCGGAATAGCGCATTGTATTTTGCGGAATAAGGGGGTAACCTTTTAAAGGTGTAAACATTACTCATTAAATCCATGTTCAAAAGAAAGCTATTACCAATATTAAATGAACTACTAAACGAGTTTAGGGTTGTTTACCTAACTGGACCGAGACAAGCTGGAAAAACAACGCTAGCAAAAGAAATTGCTCAACACTCTGACATAGAGTACATCACTCTGGATGATAGCGCAGTCTTAGAGTCTGCAAAAAGTGATCCACATGGATTTATTCAAACTTATGAAAGTAAAAAAATTATTATTGATGAGTTTCAATATGCACCAGAACTTGTTCCCGCCATAAAAGAAGCTTCAGATAGATTAGAGTCAAGTTTTAAAGGGAAATTTTTATTAACAGGTTCCGCTGATATTTTTCGTTCTGCCAAAACTCAAGAGGCATTGCCTGGACATATGGCTCGTGTAGAAATGTATCCCTTATCATTGTCTGAAATGGGTAATAGCTCACTTAACATTATTGACTATTTAATCACCAGAGAGTTTACGTCAATACCCTTAGCAGTAATAACAAAAGAGCAGTATGCTGAACGTATCATTCAAGGCGGTTATCCAGAAGTACAAACAAAAAGCCAACGGGCTAAAAATATTTGGTTTAAGTCATATATAGAAGGGCGCCTTTTTAAAGACTTTGAAAGCTTATACGCTGCACGTGGCGACTACTATTCCAAAATCCAAGCTCTGATACCTTACCTTGCAGGCATCAGCAGCAACCTACTTAAGTACTCAAGTGCCAGTAATGATTTAGCCATTGATGAAAAAACAATTAAGAGTTACGTCGAGATTCTTGACCTTATGTTTATTGTTAAACGATTACCCTCTTATTTGAAAAATCGATCTAAACGGCTCATTCAAATGTCAAAAATGCAGTTTATTGATACAGGACTTGCCTGTCACCTTCTTGGACTACGCACACCGTCACAACTAATAACTAGTTACCATTATGGCCCACTACTTGAGAACCTCATATATTTAGAAATACTTAAACAATCTGGGTGGTCAGAAAACGAAGTTAACTTATTTCATTTTCGTGATAAAAGAAAAAATGAAGTAGATCTGGTTATTGAGCAAACTAATGGTGATATTGTTGGTGTTGAAGTAAAAGCATCTGCAACAGTCAACGAAAGCGATTTTAAAGGACTGAAGGTATTATCTGAATTTACTGGCGAAAAGTTTACTCAAGGCATTTTGTTTTATACTGGTCAAAAAATACTCCCTTTTCGAATTGATAATAATCAGTTTTTTGCGTTACCAATTAGCTTGTTATTTTAACGGGACAATTTCGGGACACTAACAGCGATATATAGGATGATCTCGAGTTATCTACCATGATGTTAAATGATTAATAATAAAAGGGATTTAATAAAATATTATTTATTATCAATAACTTAATTTATGCCTCCTAAGCGGCAGGCCCCAGGTTTAAATCCTGGTCGGGACACCAAATTATTATTTTAAATCAGTAGTTTATAAATATTCTGAAGTGGCATGGTGGAAGTTTTTTTATATTCTGTGAGTAGTTTAAAAATTTAAGGCACGCTTCACTAAGTTCATTTGTTACCCATATTTTTATATTTAAAGGGTAGTAATCTTAGTCTAGGAAAGAACTTAAATAACGATAATCAAAGCAATATTTTTAAGTATGTATTGAAAAAGCGCTTTGAAAGTTAAGATATAGTTTGAATTTTTATGGAGGAGGGAAGGTTAACCATTGTGCGGGAACGTTTTCAGCGCTAACGAGAACTTCGATTGTTGACTCTAGTGCGATTAGACAGCTAAAGCCTTCGTCGTGTGGAGCACCAACACTTGAGTATACAGTTTCTCCTGGTTTTTTTTCATAGGGAACCCGGGTGTCACTAAAAATAGTTCCAGAAGGAGTTCTAAGTTGTATTTTTTCGTAAGTAACAGTTACAGAATCATTGTTTACACCGTCTATCGAAATAACAGCTACTCCTTCAAATGTACGACACCCGCTAAACCCGTCGTCAACAAAGGTAAAGTCAACATCTAAGCAACATGAAGCTTGGGCGTGAGCTGGTAGAGTAATACTACTGATAGCAGGGGTTGTCCATACTAGCAAACCAGTTGAAGCACCTATGCTTGTAACAGTATTAATAAAGTCACGTTTACTTAT
>CAYPMT010000147.1:0-2693 GCA_964411875.1 uncultured Kangiellaceae bacterium | reverse complement strand
TTTTATCCACTTAGAATACTATGACATCGCTGAAGCGATCATTTTTCCACCAGCGACAAGTAAAACCATTACCAAAACATAGCGCAAGGATTGGTTGCTAGCGTATTTCTGAGACCATAAAGACCCTAATATCGCTCCAAAAAATGCAATCAATAAGGTTTGAAGAATAAATGGAGCTTCAAATGTTAATAAGTCTCTCCCTGAGAATAACCAACCAGCGATACCCGAAAGTGAGTTGATTAAAATGAATGCCGCTACTATCGGTATGCTTTGGCGAACATTGGACCATTTGAATAAAATTAATAAAGGGCTGAGTAATACCCCGCCACCTATACCTGTTAAGCCGGCTAGAAAACCTAATATCACGCCTAATAAGACGACATGAATTTTCTTCGGTGTGATTGTTTTAACAACATTTTGTTTTGAAGAAAGTAAGCGTAAAGTGCTCAAAATCAATAGTAAGCCTAGAACAAAACGATAATTGGAGTCATCGAGTTGTAAGCTGCCGCCCAAAAAGGCGAGTGGAATAGATGCTGTGATTAACAATGGAAAATATGTATTTTCCTGCCAAAACAACCTGTGAGAGCGTGACAATAAATAAACCGTTACAACGACATTCATCATCAGGACTAGAGGTCTTAAGCTTTCAGGGGCAAAACCAGCCAATAATAAAATCGCTAAATATCCTGAGGCACCACCATGTCCGACTGCTGCATAAACAGTCGCGACAATGAGTAAAACAAATAATAGTCCTAATAACATCATTGAAAAAAAGCTAGGGAATATGGCTTAGGGGCGATTGCAGCGGTTAGGCTTAGATAGCCTTAGCCGCCAGTGGCACTCATAAACCGTTTTATTTCTATTTCTTGTGGTTTGAATTCATGCTTTTCAGGCTTATGTTTTATTGCCTCAACGATGGCTTGTTTTAGATCATCACGTTGATAGTTTTCAGCACGCAATATTGGGAGCATTTCCAATCCTTTTTCATGCCCTAAACACAATAGTAGCTTGCCTTGTACGGTGACTCTTAAACGATTGCATTGCTTGCAAAAATTTTGGCTATGTGGAGATATAAAACCGACTTGAGTGTCTGTACCTACTACCTGTTGATATCTAGCAGGTCCAGATAATGTTTGATCGTTAGCTACTGGTTCTAAAGTATATTCATCTGCCAGAAGGTTTAGCACGTCATCAGAGAAGTATTGAGAAGATCTTTCTCCGCCTTGCTTATATGAAATGGTCTCACCCAATGGCATCTCTTCAATGAAAACAATATCAAAATCATTTTCAATAGCAAAACGAGTTAACGGTAGAATTTGATTGTCATTGATACCTTCAATAATTACACTGTTCAATCGAACTTTTATGCCGTGTTGTTTAGCCGTAGCTAATCCGCTTAATACTTGATGTAACTCGTCAGCTCGACCTAGCTGTTTGAAAATCTGAGCATCTACGGCATCTAAACTAACATTGATTCGCTTTACCTTAGCTTGAATTAAAGTATCTAGGTATTTCTCTAATAGAATTCCATTTGTGGTTAGCGTGAACGTATTTAGAGGTAATTCACCAATGCTTTTAATCAATTGGTCAACGCCTTTTCTGACTAAAGGTTCTCCGCCAGTAAGACGAATCTTTTGAATGCCTAGTTCTACAAATGCTTCAGAGATTTCTTGAATTTCTTCAATGGACATCACTTTGGATTTTGGTAAAAACTGCATATCCTCGGACATACAGTACTGACAACGCATATTGCATTTATCCGTTACGGATAAGCGCAAATAAGTGATTTGCCTGCCAAAGGGGTCTATTAAAGAATGTGGTTTCAAAGTGTCTGCTAATTAGAGTATTTGTGTATTTTACCACCAGCCAAAATATGGTGCTGCCAAACTAACGGTTTATCTACAGATAATCTACATTGACGATTGCTAATAATCAGTTATTTGCTTTACTAATAAGTATATTATTTATATGACAATATCGGCTAAGATTAATCACGTTGAATGTACTTTAATTTATACTGATGAATTCAATGAGGATTTCATTTAACAAACAGCCGACTCAAGCAAAGAACTAGATTTATATGTCTCACGAAATTATACCTGTTGATCCATTTGATTATTTTGTCTTCGGCGCAACGGGTGATTTAGCGAAAAGAAAGTTATTTCCAGCCTTGTTCCATCGATTTGCAGACGGGCAAATTCCGAGTTCTTCCAGAATTATTGGCTGCTCAAGAAGTGATTATAATGATGAATCCTTTCGAGCGTATATTGCGGAGAAATTACGCAAAGCTGTCTCAGCTGAACATATCTCTGATTCAACGCTCAACGATTTCCTTAAATTAATCACTTATCAAAAAATTGATGTGACTAATGAGGCGGATTATCAATCATTAGCCGAAGTCGCAAACAACAATAATGATGGTCGTGTTCAAGTCTATTACCTGTCGGTAGGACCTTCGCTTTTTGGGAGCATTATTGATGGTTTGAAAAGCCAAAATCTAAATTTGAAATCCAGACTTGTTGTTGAGAAGCCTTTAGGCTTTGACCTTGAATCAGCTAGACAACTTAATGAAATGCTTGCCAAAGCTTTTGATGAAAGCAGGGTGTATCGAATTGATCATTATCTGGGCAAGGAAACCGTACAAAATTTGATGGCGCTTCGTTTTGCTAACGCTTTGTTCGAGCCTATTTGGA
>CAYPMT010000146.1:2073-5383 GCA_964411875.1 uncultured Kangiellaceae bacterium | reverse complement strand
GTAAAATGGTGAATACGATTAGCAATTTTCTTCAATCCTTTAGGACCGTGATAAACCGCATAAAAAGCGGCTATGTTAGCTAATAAAACCTGTGCTGTACAAATATTTGAAGTGGCTTTTTCTCGGCGAATATGTTGCTCACGAGTTTGCATAGCCATACGATAAGCAGTGCGATTATGGGTATCAATAGACACACCAATAACTCGCCCTGGCATAGCACGTTTATATTCATCACGCGTCGCAAAAAATGCAGCATGAGGACCACCAAAACCGACAGGTACACCAAAGCGTTGTGAAGAACCTAAAACTATATCAGCCCCCATATCGCCCGGTGCTTTAAGCAACAATAAACTCATAATGTCAGCGCCGACAATAGCGATTGCTTTATGACTATGTAACTCACTGATAATTTTTTCGGGATCTAAAATAGCGCCAGTTTTATCGGTATATTGTAAATAAGCACCAAACACATCATGTTGAGCGGCTTCTGCTGCAGAACCAAAAATCAATTCAAAACCATAATGTTCAGCACGTGTTTTAATCACATCAATCGTTTGAGGGTAAGCATTTTTATCAACAAAAAACTGATTAGATTTTTTGTTTTTTGACACCCGTCTTGCCATAGCCATAGCTTCTGCCGCTGCCGTTGCTTCATCTAATAACGATGCGCTGGCCAACGCCATGCCCGTTAAATCCATAGTCATTTGTTGAAAAGTTAAAATAGCTTCTAAACGACCTTGAGCAATTTCTGGTTGGTAAGGCGTGTAAGCAGTATACCAACCCGGATTTTGTAGTACATTACGCAAAATTACCGTTGGCGTTTTAGTTGCAAAATAACCCATACCAATAAATGAACGGCGAACTTCATTTTGATTAGCATAAACCTTAATATCATCAAGCGCTTGTTGCTCAGAACGTGCTTCTGGAATACTTAACTCTTGAGGCAAACGAATTTTTTTGGGTACAGTTTGCTCTAGCAGTTCATCGAGTGAGTCTAACTCTAAATGTTCTAATTGATTCTTAATATCACTATCATTAGGACCAATATGACGCTGAATAAATTCTTGATGATTTAATAATTCATTAATTGTTTTTTTTGCTGCCACTTTACCTAAACCTTTATATTTTGCTATTTTTTCAATCCATGGATTGATATAACAATTACTTTCTTATAAAAACGAAGGCCCCGACAAACGTCGAGGCCAAAATTTACAACTTGAAGCCTAAAAAATACGTTACTATTCTTCTATTTCCGAAGAGTAGGACTCAGCATCAATTAAGTTGTCTATTTCAGAGGGATCAGATGGTTTCATCTTAAAAAGCCAACCTTCATCATAAGATGCACTGTTAATTGTTTCAGGTGCAGACTCAAGTAAATCGTTAACGGCTATAACCGTTCCTGAAAGAGGTGCATAAATATCTGATGCTGCTTTTACAGATTCAACCACCGCAATTTCATCTTCAACCGCTACTTCACTTTCTATTTCTGGTAGCTCCACATAAACCACATCACCTAATAACTCTTGCGCGTGATCAGTAATACCAACAGTCACCGAACCATCATCTTCTAAACGCACCCATTCATGGGAAGTCGTATATTTTAAATCAGAAGGAATATCACTCATTCTATTTACCTCAACTGGAATAATATAACTTTTACAATACCCATTACATTTTTAAAGGCGACGGATATATACTAAAAAACAGGCCGTATTTTACACTAAAGCTTCGCCTTTGCGAACAAAACAAGGTCTAACCACTTTAGCTGTTAGCATTTTACCTCGAACGTCTAACATAACCTGTTCACCAGTGGTTTTAGGCACTCTAGCCAAACCAATAGATTTTTTCAATGTCGGCGACATAGTACCACTTGTTACTTTTCCTTCACCAACACCCTCTACAATTACTTTCATATTAGGTCGGATGACACCTTTGTCTTGTAAGACTAAACCAACTAATTTAGTGTCGACACCAGCGTCCTTTTGAGCAAGTAAAGCCTGTTTACCAATAAATTCTCTGGATTCTGGTTCCCAAGCAATGGTCCAGCCCATATTAGCTTCAAGTGGCGAAACTGTTTCATCCATATCATTGCCGTACAAATTCATACCAGCCTCAAGCCTTAATGTATCCCTTGCACCTAAACCACAAGGTTTAACCCCTGCATCAGATAATCGATTCCAAAAGTTCACCGCTTCGCTTTCAGGTAATATAATTTCATAACCATCTTCACCCGTATAACCTGTGCGCGCAATAAAATACTCTTCAGAATCAATGGCACTAAAAACCTTTAAATCAATCACTGCTTGCTGTTGCGCTGGAGACAAAATAGCATTTGCTTTCTCAATCGCATTAGGTCCCTGTATAGCAATCATGGCTAAATCTTTCTTCTCTTCAATGGCAACGTCAAAGTCTTTTGCTTTTTCACTGATCCAGGCTAAATCTTTCTCTCTGGTTGCTGCATTCACTACCAGACGATAATAACTATCAGTTATATAATAAGTAATTAGATCATCAATAACTCCACCCTTTTCATTTAGCATGGCAGTATAAAGCGCCTTGCCTGATGTCTTTAATTTATTGATATCATTAGCTAATAGATAGCTTAAATAAGACTTTGCATCTAGCCCTTTAACTTCAACAATAGTCATATGAGAAACATCAAACATGCCGGCATCTTGACGAACGTGGTGATGCTCTTCAATTTGAGAGCCATAATTTAAAGGCATATCCCAGCCACCAAAATCAACAATTTTAGCGCCTTGCTGATTATGACAATCAAATAATGCCGTTGTTTTACCCATAATTAATTCCTAGCGGTTTGATTTAATAAAAGATCACCCATTAATAAGGTATCTCTAAAGGTTTAGTCTAATAAATATAGAGGCGGGATTATAAAACAGAATAATGCATAAGTGGTAGCATACTTTATGCTTTAACCGCGCTTAGCTAACTTTGTAATTAATCGAGTTTTCTTAAAACGGTAGGCTAATTTAATTAATCGAGCCAAAGGATGTTGGCTAAAGAAAATACACCCATAAACTTTCCGTTGGGAAGGCCATAAACGATTAACCACCTTATTATCCGACGATGTACATGAGTCAACCAAATTAATATCATAGTTTTCAAGGTCTTTTAAATTGAAAAGTTCTAAGACAACACCAGGATAAAAATGCTTATATTTTTCATTATAAGTTGTTTTTAAATCATAAGCACAGCGATTGAAAACCAATCGAAAGGATATGGCAAGAGGCTCATCCTTCAAAAATAAGCCTTGAAATTCAACGCGCCTATTTGATGAATGAGTCATGCA
>CAYPMT010000146.1:0-1973 GCA_964411875.1 uncultured Kangiellaceae bacterium | reverse complement strand
CATAAAGGATCGCACAACAAGCACTGTGAATATTTCCATACTGATAAGAGAGAAAAGCCTAAATAATTTTTATCCACTTTTATCGGGAAAAGTGCAATCATTTGATTTTTGTTATAAGCAACAACTAAATGAATAACATGATTACCCTTAAAACATTCAAGAGCAGTCGTTAATAACTCTCTTTCATAAAAAGGATTATTAAATCGACTTGCTAATGCCAGATTATCCCAGGCATTAGGATCAATTTCATCAATATTATCTGATGTAAAAAATTTAACTTCCAGGCTCATTCTCTTTTTTACCTGTTAATTTTTTTTTATATTTTATCAACTTTTTCTTTATCTTTATTAATAAAGAAAAAAAAGCGCAGTAGAAAAAAAACTTATTAACTTTGAAAACTTCTATATTTTTAGTTGATTCCATTCTTTCAGCCCAAGAACTAATATAAAACGCATAACCGGCAAGAAAATCACCATCAATGTAGTTTTTGCCATGAAAAAACTCAATAAATTTTGACGTACTTACACTACCCGGTGACAAATTTCTATAAGCCGGATTATAAGTACCATGAGCAAAGTAAACCGTATTTAAATAGACATAAGACATTTCAATAGAAACCACATCATTACCATCGTATAAAACACCAAAATAAACTCGATTCTTTCTGGCTAACTTAAGCAATAATTCCGCATATATTCCACTAAATTTTTTATCCGAAACGCCCATATTGGCTTTCCAACTACTCAATTCAGTTTTAATATACTTTTCTAAACATGCCTGCATATCTTCAACTTTGTGATATATCTTATAAGCATATCCATTAGTTAGCTTTTTTTCTATACGTTTAGCTTTTTTTCTTAAATTTCTATGCTTGGCTTCAAAGTCTGGCCAATTACCTGACAAATTAACAATAGGGGATAAAGCACCTGGGGTTTCCCTTACAAAATATCGAGGTAATGAAAAAAGCTTTTTCGATAATTGATTTAAACAAGATTCTTTAATTAGTTCATCATAAAGCAGTCTATCCCATTGGGTATACTCATTCTCGAAATAATATTTTAACATAGACCATGATTCTGCCTCATAATCTCGATGAATAACAGGATAGGGTTTGTCTACATCAGTATTATCAATTGTTATCCCATGAGACAAGGTTGAAACAATCTTATTATACTTTTTTTCTTTCCATAAGCTCATAGGAAAGATTGCCCGAAGCTGTCTATCTTCGGAGTCTCGCATCAAAATAAAAAACACATCGTTCGCTTCACCTGGCTTTTTATATAAATGCTTAAGAAAGGTATAAATAAAATCTAGACTACCGTAAATAGATGGCTTGGTACTCTTTTCAAGTAAACTTTCCCACTCATCTTCTAGTTCGAGAAGTTGCTGACTAAATTGTACTTTTTCAACTAATAATGGCTGCATGATAATGCTAACTATCTAAATCTTTTTCAAGGTCAACTACATTATCAACAAAATTATGCACCGAAGGGCGATGACTCACAAAAATGATGGTATGGCTAAATTTTTCCTTCAAGTTATTTAATACTTTGCCTTCAGTTTCTATATCTAATGCATCGGTAGCTTCATCTAAAAGTAATAGTTTTGGTTTATGATACAGTGCTCGAGCAATCCCAAGCCTTTGTATTTGTCCGGTACTAAATTCGATACCATTATCTCCATAAATAGTTTGGTAGCCTTGAGGCAATGATTCAATATAATCATCAAGTTGTGCCCACTCAGTGACAAGATTTATTCTATCTCGATCAATACTATTCAAATCAATACCAAAAGCAATATTCTCTAAAATTGTTGCGTTGATTAAATTAACTCTTGGTGGAACATAACCAATAATTGATTTCCAGTGAGGGTTCTCATATAAAACGGTGTTCTTTTTATCAATCAGAACTTCTCCTGCTTTAGCCTGATATAAACCAGAAATAATACCTAATAAAGTTGACTTGCCACAGCCT
>CAYPMT010000145.1:932-5435 GCA_964411875.1 uncultured Kangiellaceae bacterium | reverse complement strand
ATTAATAAAAAAACAATACCTATTGTGAAAATAATGGCTTGGACAATACGTTTATTGATAAAACAAATACTAAAAATGATATTAACATTGATTATGCCAATACAACATAGACCTAATAACAAGAGAAAAATTCTCGACCAATCTAATTGACTATGCCAGCTTAAAAACAAAATGACTAATAGAAAAACCAATACTGGCCATAAGGCCACCCATATAATCGGTTTAAGCAACTTAATTAATAGTTTAAATGTTCCTATACTTGCCTGCTCAAACAAACTTGTTTGACTAACTGAGTGAATATAGGGGTAAAGTAAACAAACAAGTAACGTCAAAAAAAGCTGACAAAGAATACTTAAGCCAGACAAGGGCAAAAGTATTTCATTAAAAACTGATAGCCCAGGACTATTTTGAGCCTGCATATGCAAAAAATTAACATAGGCAAAATGAGCAAAAAAACCTATGCATAAACTTGTAAAAACAAGCCCGAGCATTAATGTCTTTTGTCGCCAGATTAGCTGAGTAAAAGTCAAAGTATAGCGCCCTAAAATAACCTTATCTAAAACAATCATTTCTAAAACAAAATGCTCTAAAGCACAACATTCTATTTAAATAGGTTTTTCTTACCAACCCTATTCAAGAGTCTTTTTTATTTAATCAATTATAAACTTTCATTAACCAATAAAGAAAATAATGGCATCATTGCCTCATGGGATTCACCCAAAGCAATTAAATGTTCATCTTGAGGTTTTAATTGTTCAATTATTTTTTTCCAGTCATTTAAACTTAAGTCATAAAATTTTATTAGCTGATTTTTTTTCTGAAAAATTAATTCTAATTTAACTTGTGAACAAGCTTGCTTAACTTGCTCGAGGTTCAGTGTTGTTACTAACCAGAACTCATTTTTCATTTGTAGATTTAAAATCGCAATTAGTTCTCCATGATGAAGTATCATCACTAAGTCAGCTACTTCAACAATTTCATTAATATGATGCGATGAAAAAACTAATAATTGTTCAGAACTAATCGATAACAGTTGCTCTTTTAAACGAACTTGTTCAATGGGATCTAAGGCTTGGCTTGGCTCGTCTAAAATAATATAGCGAGGCTGCCCTAAGAAAGCTTGTGCAATCATTAGCTTTTGCAAATTACCTTGAGATAACTGATTAATTGGTTGATCAATGACCACTTTTAAGTGCCATGTTTCAATGGCCTGTTGAATCACTTGTTCAGCAGATTTCTTTAATGATGATTTCAGCTCAACGCATAATGACAAATAATCTTTCACCGATAAATTACTTATCGCTTGCATGCTAGCAGCTTGATAACCCAATTGATCTTTAACTTTTTTTTCAGATGTTAATCCTAGATCAAATCTAATTTGCCCTGAGCTTGGTTTAAGTTCTCCGACTAACAGTTTGAGTAAACTTGATTTACCAGCGCCATTAAGCCCAACTAAAGCAACTTTTTTCCCCATAGGCAAGTCAAAGCTCATAGTCTTAAGAAGGTCTTTACCCGCTGACTGTAATGCTAATTGATTGACTTTAAGAGCTTGCATATTAATTCAGTTATCATTCCAAAAATAAAAAAGGCGACCCTAATGCCGCCTTTGCTACTACTTTTAATTTTCAACTACTCAATTATGATTCTGACTTCGCAACAGTAACTTCTTCCGCACCTGCACTTTTTGCCTGATCATAAGCGCTCACCACAACACCAGTAGAAGCCTCTGGATGTGCTTTAATAATGACAATTCCATCTTGGTTCTGAGCTCTTGCAGATTCAACATTGGCTCGAACGGCATTAACATCAAGTGTACGGTTATTAATAACAATTTGATCCGACTCATTAATGCTAATAATAATCGGGCCTTTTTTGATTAATCTTTCATTTGGATTATCAGTACTCTTCGTCGGTCGAGAAATACGAAGACCATCTTCCTTAACAAAAGAGGTGGTTACAATAAAGAAGATAAGCATAATAAACACTATGTCTAACATAGGCGTCATATCAACTTCTGTTTCATCATCAATATGCTTTCTTGTTTTTCTCATGAACCATCCTGTTGTTACTTAAATAATTTGGTTTTAATTACTCAGATAATTTAAAGACTAGACTAAATCTGAGTTAAATAATCGAACTAATATCAGCACATTGTACAATAGGTTATGCGATTGACCAATACGCTAGGGCAAAATCACTATCACATCCTAACCCATTCACACACGAAATTAATTCTTAAGATTTATTCTTAACCGCTATTTCGACTTCTGGTGGCACAAAGTCACTAATCGAGCCATTTAAAGAGGATACTTCCCTGACCAAAGTGGAAGAAATAAAAGAATACTTTTCCGCCGGTGTTAAAAATAAACTTTCAATTTCAGGTACTAAGCGTCTATTCATATAAGCTAACTGAAACTCATATTCAAAGTCAGAAACCGAGCGCAACCCCCTTAAAAAAACACTGACTTGTTTTTTTCGAGCAAAATCCGCTAATAGGCCGGAAAAACCACAAACTTCAACCTTATCAACAGATTTAGTCACCTGTTTAACCAAATCAACCCTTTCTTCAAAGGTGAACATCGGGTTTTTACTCTGGTTTTCGGCTACAGCAACAATTAATTTATCGAATAACTTAGCCCCTCGACGGATCAGATCGAGATGACCAAATGTAACAGGGTCGAAAGTGCCAGGGTAAAGAGCAATATTAGCCATAAATACCAACTCAACTTATAAAGAGAGCCATTAAAGTTGCAAGATTAACGAATTTATCTGATTTTATCCAGAAAAAGCAAATTATTATAAAAATCAATGAGTAGCTGAGGTCTGTTAACCTTTTATCTTATTTTGTCGCCTCAATATCTTATATTCTTAACAAATTTTCCTAAAAGTGCATACACTTAACAGATAAATACTCAAATTAACGCAATACTTGCTAAATAAAGGCTGCAACAGCAAATTATAGCTAAATTAGTAAATTTTGAATAAAACGAGAACCAGTTATTTTAAATTGTCTAGAAATTAGGATAAGTTTGCTAAAGAAGCCTTTGTTTTTATAGCAAATTTAACTAATTTTAATTGTAAAACTTAAAACAATTAGGTAGTCTGCTGATATTAGTATAAAAATATCAACCTACTTGCAGTTTTAGTGGTTTATTAGGAGAGCCAAGTGATGGTTAAAGTCAATCAATTATTCTTACCTTTAAAGAGTATTGCTTTGAAAAATGTTGTTAATTCATTATTTTTACTCATAAGTCTGGTTTCTTTAGCCATGATAAGTGCTTGTGGCAGCGGTGGGCAGCTTGACAATGGCTCTAACGACCCTAATGATCCCAATGCCTCAACTATTACCATTACTCTCAGCTTAGTTTCTGCTGCCACCAATCAAGCAACGACAACTATTTCGTCTTCTAACCCTGGTAGAGTTGTAGCCCAGCTTAGTGGTAATACCCAATCAACTATTGTTACTTTTTCAACTGATGTTGCCTCAATCCCCATTCCAACCGCAATTGCTGGACCTAATGGCACAGCAACTGTTGATATTCTTGCAGGTAGCTCACTTGGAGCTGGCATAGTCACTGCATCGCTACCAAGTGGCGAAGCAGCAACTGTCGTTTATGCGGTTGGTGCAACTAACTTACGTATGGGCAGTGGTACACCTTTCGTTGAAGGCCAAGCTGAAGTTGGATTTAGCCAAATATCTGCCGGGGGCACAACAACTATTGCGGTAACGGTTGTTGATGATGACGGTAGTCCTTTCTCTGAATCTGTTGATGTGAACTTTTCTTCGGCTTGCTCAAGTGCCGCAGTACCAACTGCTACCCTTAGTTCTCCGGTAACTACGGTTAATGGTATTGCATCAAGCACCTACTTAGCCCAAGGCTGTGTTGGTGATGATGCTATCAATATTACCGCTAATGCAGGTGGCATTAACTTATCAGCAACGGCAACGGTTAATGTTCTAGCCGCAGATGTAGGTAGTATCGAGTTTGTTTCTAGCATACCAGAAAATATTGCTATTAAAGGTGCTGGTGGGCTTGGTGGTTCAGAAAGTTCAACAGTTATTTTTCGAGTAAGGGATACCAACGGTAACCCTGTTAATGGCCAGCAAGTCGACTTTTCTCTTAATACCAATGTTGGTGGTATAGAGCTAAATCCTGCTAGCGCAACAACTAATGCAGAAGGTCTAGCACAAACGGTTATTAACTCAGGGACGGTTGCCACAACGGTTAGAATAACGGCTGAAGTTAATGGCTCCGACCCTATTATTTCATCTCAATCAACAAACTTAGTTGTTTCTACTGGCATACCAGATCAAGATAGCTTTAGCCTATCAGCAGAAATATTGAACCCTGAAGGGTGGAACCTTGATGGAACTACCGTTGAAGTAACGGCTCGCTTATCTGATGCATTTAATAATCCTGTCCCTAATGGAACGGCTGTATCTTTTACAACTGAGGGTGGCTCTATTCAATCATCATGTACAACAACAGATGGCTCGTGCAC